>CAZDZP010000094.1:0-9088 GCA_964509855.1 uncultured Anaerolineaceae bacterium
CCCGCACCGGCAAAGAAGTCGACGTACTTTTTCCCGTCGACGTCCCACATGTGGGACCCCTTGGACTTGTTGAAAACGGTGGGCCAGCTACGACAGTAGCCGCGCACCTCAGACTCAAGGCGATCAATGATCTCCATGTTCGTTAACGCTCCTCTCAGATTGCTGTAGCGGCCGCCACTGGGGCGAACGCCGATCGAACGGACGTGGCACAAAAGGGCCCAATCCGGAACAGCACTTCCTCTTCGTGGTCGTCACCGGGAAACAGCTCGCGGGGGAACTCCAGCGACTCCTCGCAGGGGACTCCAAGTCGCTTGGCCACGCCACGGAACAGCCGCTGGGATGCGGTGTTCGAGGGCGTGACGGTTGCTTCGAGGAATGTCCCGCCGCGTTCGGCGTGCCGGAGCAGCAGGTCCCCCATCATCTCCGTCGCGAGCCCACGACCGCGTGCGGCTGGCGACGAAGTCACCTGCCACACGAAGACCGATTCCGGCCGTTCTGGCATGCGGTAGCCAAGGATGAAGCCCATTGGCTCGCCATCCTCTTCCGCGACAACGCAGGTTTCTGCGAAGTAGCGGCACAACATGAGATAGGTGTAGGGGGAATTGAGGTCGAGATTTCCTGAATCTCGAGCCAGGCGCCAACAGGCGCTTCCATCTTCTTCTGTAGGTTTTCGGTAACGAATGACGGTACCCCGTTTCTTCGTTTTCCGACCCAACTGCCCCAGGAGCGGCGCACATATGTGCCCAGCATTGGATTCCCCGGGGACTACGGCTTGCAAAGCCGTGAGAGCCGCCTGTCCTTCTCCCGCACCGCTCAAAGGCGATGCACAAGGAAATGAGTTCGTAACTAACCCTATGCCGATCCCCTAGCCGAGTCAAAGCCACAAATGGGAGGTTTGAGCGGGTTTCGCGCACTATGACACCCGCACCGAGGGGCCTTTTATTACCGCAATGTAACGGAACTGCGGGCTATCTCTCACAACACCGTTGTCAGCCCATCTCACAAAGTAGGTATCTACCCGTATCGCGGGGTGCAACCTCGCGCCCCAACGGACAGCCGGCGTAGAATCCCGCGCCATGAGCGAACAACCCCTCCACGGCGTGCGGGTCCTGGAAATCGGTGGCGGCATCCCGGCCGCCTTCGCCACGCGCTGGATGACCGGCTTCGGCGCCGACGTCGTGCGCGCCGAATCCCCCGAAACGCCCCTCGCGCTGACGCCCGACGAAGAGACCTACCTGCTCGCCGGGAAACGCCGCATACACGCGGAAGGCGCGGAACTCCGGTCCCTTGCCGAACGCGCCGACATCCTCGTTGAGGACGGCCGCCCGGGAGCGCTCGCCGCGATGGGCCTCGACCCCGCCGAACTTCGCGCTGCCAACCCGGCGCTCGTCGTCGTTTCGATAACGCCCTTCGGCCAGTCTGGCCCCTATGCCGACTGGCAGAGCACCCCCGCCGTCTCCTTCGCGATGGGCGGCATCATGTCGCTCACCGGCCACCCGGCCCGGCCGCCGCTGGTGAACGCGGGCAGCCAGGCTTTCTACCTCGGCGGGCTCAACGGCTTCAGCGCCGCGCTCACCGCCAACTACGGCGCGCTCGTCCACGGCGAAGGCGACTGGATCGACATCTCGCTGCAGGAATGCGCCGCCGGCATGACCGAGCTCTACGGCCCCGGCACCGAATACAACGGCACCCCCGGCGCGATGCGTTCCGGCAACCACGTGCGCGCCGTATGGGGCATCTACCCCTGCGCCGATGGCTATGCGGGCGTCTGCTGCCTCGAACGCCAGGTGAAGTCCTTCCTCAACCTGGTCGACGACCCCGTGCTCAAGGAGCCGCGCTTCCAGGACCGCGAGCAGCGCGCCGAACACGACGACGAACTGCAAGCGATCCTCTACGCGTGGTTCCTGCAGCGCACGAAGGCCGAAATCCTCGAGCTCAGCCCCAAGCACAAGGTGCCCTTCGGTGCGGTGCTCACGCCCGCCGACCTGCTGGCGAACGAAAGCCTCGCCGAACGTGGCTACTTCGACAGCGTGGACACGCCGCAGGGCACGGCGCGATTCCCCGGACGGCCCTTCCTCGGGATGCCGTGGGAATCGAAGTCAACTGGGCAGCAGCTCCACGCGCCGGGACAGGACACGGCTGCCGTACTCGCTGACTGGACCGGGGTGGCCGCGCGATGAAAAAGCTGCCGCTCGAAGGAGTTCGCGTCGCCGACCTCACGATGATGTGGGCCGGGCCTTACGCCACCCGTCTGCTAGGCGAAATGGGCGCCGAAGTCATCAAGATCGAATCGCCGGGCGCGTGGGACAACATCCGCACGCTCGTGCCCCAACCCGGCGTCGAAGAGCCGTGGAACAGCTCGTACTACTTCAACGACTACAACCGCGACAAGAAGTCCCTCACGCTCGACCTCGCCCAGGCGCGCGGCCGCGAACTCTTCCTCCAGCTTGTCGAACACTGCGACGTCGTCATCGAAAACTACCGCGCCGAAGTGCTGAGCAACCTCGATATCGACTTCCCGGTGCTGCAGCAGGCGAAGCCGGACATCGTGCTGGTGAGCATGGCCGGCTTCGGCAAGACGGGCAGCGAACGTAACCACGTCGGCTTCGGCCCCATCATCGAACAGATGGCCGGGCTCGCCAGCATGGCTGGTTACGGCGACGACGGCGTGCCCTACAAGACCGGCATTTCCTACGGTGACCCCGTCGGCGGCATCGCAGCGGCCGGGGCGGTCGCGCTCGGGCTCATCCAGCGACGCAAGACCGGCAAGGGCTGCCACATCGACCTCGCCCAACGCGAAGGGATGGCCGCGATGATCGGCGAAGCCTTCGTCGCCAGCTCGCTCCGTGGCGAAGAACCGCCGCACAAAGGCAACCGCGACCCGCGATTCGTCCCCCAGGGCGCCTATCGCTGCGCCGGCGAGGAGCAATGGATTGTCATCTCCGTCACCGGCAAGGAACAGTGGCGCGCGCTCGCGGGAATCATCGGCGCCGACGCGTTGGCGGGCCTTTCGCACGAGGAACGCGCCGCCCGCCACGACGAACTCGATGCCGCCATCGAAGCGTGGACGAAGGGGATGGACCCGCAGGCCGCGATGGAACAGCTGCAGCAGGCGGGCATCGCCGCCGGGCGCGTGCTCGACACGAAGGAAATGCACGACGACCCGCACCTCACCGAGCGCGGGTACTGGGTACGCCTACCGCACCCGCGCATGGACGACTGGCGCCAACCCGCCTCCGCCTGGCGGCTGGTCGAAGCCAACCCGCAACTCCGCCGCCACGCCCCGCTCTTCGGCGAACACAACGAAGAAATCCTCTGCGGCCTGCTGGGCGTGCCACGGGAGCAGATTTCGGAGCTCGAGGCTGCGGGGATTATTGGGGACGCGCCGATCAACCCGACGGTGGGCTAGGGGCTAGTAGCCGCGCTCCGCGGAGCGCTCGGGAGGCTGGAGATACTTGTAGCTGGACTACGGCTCCGTGCTGCCGACGTAGACGGTCGCCCCGGATTCAAGCTCCGGGTCCGTCGCCGCTGAGACAATCTCGCGGGCAAAGTCGTCGACTGTTGGAAGCCAATCGACGGCGTTGCGCCGGGCTTCGATAAGGCCGGGAGCTCTGCGGTCCATCAACTTCGGCGTCGTGGTTCCTTCGATGAGGTCGCCGCTTACCACGACAAGCGAGATTCCGCGTTTACCCAGTTCTGGGATGCGCTCCCGGAGCGCGATTTCGCCAGCGCGCTTGCTTGCGGCGACCGGCTCGTACATTTCGGGAACCGGTTGCCGTCCGTGGAAATGAGCGAGGTGACTCGTAACGAAGACAACACGGCTGCCGTCTTTCAAGACCGGGAGCGTCTGGTCGAGAACATCAAGTTGGGCATCGCGATTGAGTTGCATCGCATATTCCGCCGGCACATCGCGCTCCATCCCTCCGCTGGCGTTGAGAATCAACAGATTGAGGCACCCGAAACGCTCCCGCACCTGTCGAACCATGTCACCCACATCAGCCGGAACCGTGACGTCGGCCCGGACGGGGAGGGCGCGTCCGCCAGCGGCGATCACTTCCTTCGCACACTCTTCGGCTCGGCGCCGTTTGTCCCTGTAGTTCACCGCTACCGTCGCCCGCAATTCACCGAGCATGACTGCCGTTCGTGCGCCAATGCCGCGGGAAGCGCCAGTGACGAGCGCGGATATACCATTCGAAAAGTTCATCGCGGGATGGTAGTGGCCGCGTGCCCAGTTCTCAAGGTTATTCGGGAAACTCGTGACTGTCCGCGTGGCAGCGCTCACCGGAGCACGGGGAAAGCCGGCGACGTTCCTTATTCGCTGCGGTCGTTGTCGCGCTCGTCGCCGTTCGCGTCCTGCTCGTCCGCGGCGCTCCACGCCGCGCCGATGCCTGCGCCGATGGCGACTCCAAGCGCGATCCCCATGCCGAGGTTGTCCATCAACAACCCCAGAACGATGCCCATAGGAAGCCCCAGGCCTATCCCTGCTCCGAACTTGTCGCCTTCCATCTTTTTCCCTCTCCCGCCTCCGGGTTGCCGCTACGGAACACCGGGGTTTTCGATTGCGACGCCCTGCGGCCCCGCAGACCCTAGCGTCCTTCCGCTTCCGGCTCTTCTTCTTCGTCCTTATCTTCGCTGAGCGCGATAGCCATCGCCACGCCAAAGCCCGAACCCATTGCTATGCCCAGGGCGATGTTGTCCACGGCGGCGCCAATGCCAGCGCCAATGCTTATGCCGAAGATCATCCCCATCGCCAGTTTACCGGTGTCCATACGAACCCTCCGAAAACAGTAATAGCACGGCTCGCAAAGGCAGTTGATTACCAGTTCTTGCCGTTTTTGCGGCCACGCCTCATAGCTGCGACCCACCGCGGTCGCGAGCGATGGTGACCACACCACGCTCAACGCAACCGCGTCCACGTAGGCCGGGAAGTACACAGCACACCCTGCGCACGTGGGCGTGCGCGGCTACGAACCACCGCGACCACGAAACGCCGAACCAATCACATACGCGCCCCTCCAGGCCACGCCATCCTCGCTCATCACATGGGAGAGGGACCGAGGGTGAGGGTCCGTGCCACCGGGCTATCGCAGCTACCTCACCGGCTCCGCCAAACTCCCGCCATGCGACCGCGCGAAACGGGCTACGCCGGCGCCACGCCATCTGGGTCTCCGCCACCCGCGCCCCGGCGGATGCACATCAATACCCGCCCGCATCCGCTCACATCCGCTCATCACCCGGAATTTTATTTTTTCGCAGCTATCGTGGCGCCGGTTCGAACAACTCGATCGCGTTCCCCGACGGGTCCTCGACGATCGCCTGGTTGCCCCCGTTGCCCTCCAGGTAATCGGTCCGAAACGTCACACCCTTGTCGCGCAGCCCCGCCACCACTTCCTTCAGGTTCGTGAACGAAAGCTGGAATCGGCACCAACCGCCTGGGACGGGTGGTGTGCCGTCATTTCCGGGCTGGCCAGCACCCCCGAACCCGGGTTTGTTCAGCAGCAGGCGCAGGTCGTCCCGTTGCAACATGGCAAAGCCCGCGCCTGCCTGCATGCCCACGTCGAAGCCCAGCATCTCCGTGTAGAACGCAACCGCCTCGGGAACGTCATTCACTATGTATCGAACACTGACAGTCATCACTCGCCTCCGTTTACGAAACGGTCTCGTTTCGTTACGAAACGCTAGCGTCCTGTATCCTGCATGTCAATGGACGAGTCGCACGAATTCTCAGTCGACCGACGAATCGAGCGCACAAAGACGAAAGTGCGGGAGACGACGCTCGCGCTGCTCGCCGAAAGCGGCTACTCCGCCCTGTCGATCGAGGCGGTCGCGGCCCGCAGCGGCGTGGCCAAGAGCACGATCTATCGTCACTGGCCCAACGCCCCGGCGCTCATCGTCGACACCATGAAAGCGCTCAACCAGCAGCCGAGGGTCGCCAGGGAGAACGCGCCGGCCTCTCTGTCCGCCCGGGAGCGCATCCGAACGATCCTGATGCACCTTTGCGAGTCGATGGGTGGCGATTCGGAAGTGAGCCGAGCGCTGCCGGGGCTCATCGAAGGCGCCTCCCGCGACCCCCAGTTGGCCGAGCTGCTCCACGCCGACAACGACCGTCGGCGTTCGACGCTCCGGCGGCTGGTCGAAGAAGCGAACGACGCCGGGGAAGTGCGGCCGCCGGTCGACCCCGAATTCGCGGCGCTGGCGATGGTGGGGACGTTCCTCTACCGGCGCATAGCGACGCCGGAGCCGGTGCAGCCGGGGGAAGTGGACGCGATCATGGATACGGTGCTGGGGCCGGGCGAGGGGTAGATGAGGACTCGTAGCCGCGCTCCGCTGGAGCGCTGGGTACACGAGGCGAGGCAATGTTGGTCGCGAGCAAGGGACGTAGGGAGTACACCCTGCGCCTCTGGAGAGGCGCGGCTACAAAGAGCGGCGCTCGACACCTGCCGCCCGCACCCGCAGAATTGCGGACACTACCAGACACTGTGTCTGACCCAACGCACGATTGAGCGGGAGCCGCGAACTACATGGACTATCGAGACGACGAACACCAGGCCGCCTGGCGCACCGAAGTGCGCTCCTTCCTTAACGCCGAAGCACCGAAGCAGTACATCGTCGACCACAAGCCGGCGGTCGATTCCTACGGTCTCGGCGATGAGACCTACCAGGCGTGGCGCAAGACGGTCGCCGGGAAGGGCTGGCTGGCTTCCCACTGGCCCACCGAATACGGCGGCGCGGGCATGTCGACCATGGAACAGTTCGTCATGAAGGAAGAGTTCGCGCGCCACCGCGTACCGCATCCCGGCGGCCGCGGCATCGAGATGGTCGGCCCCACGATCATCCTGCACGGCACCGACCAGCAGAAGAAGGAACTCCTACCGCCGATCCTCCATGGCGAGCACATCTACAGCCAGGGCTTCAGCGAACCCGGCGCGGGGAGCGACCTCGCCGCCGTCCAGCTGCGCGCGGTCCGCGAAGGCGACGAATACGTTCTCAACGGCCAGAAGATCTGGACTTCGAACGGCACCAGCTGCAACTGGATGTTCCTGCTCGCACGGTCGGACCCGGAAGCGCCGAAGCACAAGGGCATCAGCTATTTCGTGACCCCCACGGACAACGTCGAGGGTCTCGAAATCCGCAGCATGACGGACATGACGGGCGGCAACGAACTGTGCGAAAGCTTCTTCGATAACGTCCGCATTCCCGCGCAGTACCGCATCGGCGAAGAGAACCGCGGCTGGTACGTGGCCATGACGACGCTCGACTTCGAACGCAGCGGCATCGCGGGCGCCATCGGCATCCAGCAGCAGATCATCGACCTCGCAAAGGACCTGGGCGGCAAGGTCGATGGCCCCAAGCGCCTCGAACTCGCCGACCTCTACCTCTCCAGCGAAGTCGCCCGCCAGATGAGCTACCAGGTGGCGGCGCTCCAGGACCGGGGCGGTGTGCCGAATTACGAAGCGTCGATGGTCAAGCTCTTTTCGAGCGAACTCGGCCAGCGGCTCGCGCGCACCTCAGTGAACCTCTACAAGCTCAGCGGGCAGCTGCTCGCGGGTTCGAAGGGCTACGAAGTCTCCGACGGCCGCATCGCGCACAGCCTTTCGCGCAGCCTGCCCAGCACCATCGCGGGTGGCAGCAGCGAAGTGCAGCGCGGCATCATCGCCACCCGCGGCCTCGGCCTGCCGAGGGGTTAAGCCCGACAGCTAGATGAAACCGTGGGTGCGGCCAACCCGTACCCATGGGTATGCATCCCCACAAACGCAAGCAGCTCGTGCTGGTCGCGATCGCGCTGGCCCTGCTGGGAACGGTCGTCGCCTGGAACTGGGACTCGAGCGGCGGCCACCCGGGGCCGCTCACCCTCTACGCGGGCAAGTGGAACGGCGATGACAGCGGCGTCACGGGCACCCTGGTTCGCGAGGGCAACTGCCTTTACGTCGACCAGGAATACCAGGGAGTGGAGACCCGGTTCCTCGCCACTCTCGCCCATCGCGGCACCCGCTGGGACGAAGGCGCGCAGGCTGTCCGTGCCGGCGGCGTGCGACTGGGCATCGGCAACTTCGGCGTGCGCTTCGGCGGCGCCTCCTTCCACGTCGGCGACGAAGTCAGCTTCGGCGGGAGCGGAGCCCATGGAGACGGCGCAGAGCTGGTAGCGAGGCTCGATTGGGCTGTGCCCCCGGACCCATCATGCGACGTTACAAACGTTTGGCTTGCCGGCGCGCCGTAGGCAGTTTCCTGTGCGCTACACTTTCCCCATGGCCACGTCCGAACTCCAGCTCCCCATCGACATCCAGATGGACGACATCGCCGCCTTTTGCGAGCGCTGGCAGATCGTCGAGTTCGCGCTCTTTGGTTCGGTCCTCCGTGACGACTTCGGCCCCGAAAGCGACATCGACGTGCTTGTGCGGTTCGCGCCGGGGCACGGATGGAGCGTCCTCGACCACCTCGCGATGGAACGCGAACTGAGTGCTCTTCTCGGGCGCCGGACCGAGATCGTCAATACCGACGCACTCCGCGAAGACCGCAATCCGTTCCGCGGACGGGAAATCTTGTCGTCGGCGCGACTGCTTTATGCAGCCTGACGACCGGGCCGCACTGTGGGATATGGCGGATTGTTGCCGACGCATCGTCGAGATGACCGGGTCGGCCGACGAGTCGCTGTTTCGCGCCGAACCGCTCCTTTACGACGCAGTGCAGTACCGTCTCATCATCCTCGGAGAGGCTGCCAAGCGGCTCACGCCTGGGTTCCGTGAAAGTCACCATGACATTACCTGGTCAGACGTCGCCGGGCTCCGCGATGTTCTCGTGCACGCCTACCATCGTGTGGACGCGGGTCAGGTCTTCCGTATTGCGACCCGGGATGTCCCAAACCTTCTCGCCTACATCGAGCCGCTGTTACCTGAACCGCCGCAGTAGAGGTTGGCGTCAGCCGCGCAGCAGGCCGAATACCAACGCTGCGACGATGGCGATGCCGGTTGTGAGAACGATTGCGATGGACTCGGCGATGAATCTCATGGCTACACCGTTGCGAATTCTTCGTACTCGATGCGTTCGAGCGGGATGCCTAGCTCGGTCAACGCATCCTTGACGGCGTCGA
>CAZDZP010000095.1:0-9057 GCA_964509855.1 uncultured Anaerolineaceae bacterium
TGGAGGTGCTGCTCCCCGCGGAACTGCGGACGGCCATGGCCACGATTGGGCGACGCATCGCCCATCTCCATCGCCCCCTTGCGTGAAGGTCTCGCATGAGGTGGTGTTAGCGAGGTTGCCGCGGGTTAAGGTGATCACCCGCAGCGAGGTGCAGCAGTCGGATTACTCGTGGGCCGGTGATTCGGTCCGGTGGTAGCAGAAGGTGCGGCCCTTCCGGCCCTGTTGCCATCCTCGATGCCGCAGATGCAGAACGGCGTAGGGCACGGGCGGCCGACGTTAAGGATTCCGGCCAGGATCGTCGTTGGCTGCGTTGAAGCCCGCGTTGTTGGGATTCCCGGGGTTGTCCTTGGCGCCAGTACCCACTCCGCGGCCGCCGTCCTTCTGCTGCCGTGCTTCCTTCTCAGCCTGCTTCTGTGCCCGCGCTTCCTCCGGGGTCAGCTCACGATCGTCCTCGGAATAGCCGTCGCCTTCGATGCTCGCGTCGCCGGATTGATCCGTCACTCTGGGATGCATATCCGTGCTTCGCACCGACCCCCGCGCCAGGCGGAACGCCGCCCACGTAGGCGCCCGCATTCGTCTCGTACACCGCTGGCCCACCGATGACCTCGATCGGTCGATGAAGATGCGGCGCTGACCAGCGAGCGAGACATGCGGCTGGCCGCGGCGTTTGACACGGAAGAGTCCCGCAGCTCGTCGAATCCTTCGCAGTACCGCGAGGCTGACTCGAAGCTCCCGAACCCGAGCATCGGGTAGGAGCGCTGCTTCAAGCCGCGCTGACTCTGTTCGGTGTAGTTGATGGAGTCGAGCAGGTTCCCGTCGCGGTCGTTGGCGCGGTAGAGGTAGCACCAACGACCGGCGACCTTCACATACGTCTCGTCGAGACACCAGGAGGCCGACCTCCAACCTCGGCGCCTGGCTCGCAGTCGCTCCGCGACGAGCGGGGCGAAACGGAACTCCCAGGCGCGGATGGTCTCGTGGGTTACGTCGAAGCTACGCTGCAGGAGCAGCTCGGCGACGTCGCGCAGGCTGAGCTTGTAGCGCACGCGCCACAGCACCGCCATGGTCACAACGTCGGTCGGGTACTGGAGGTGATTGAAGGATCCGGCGGTTCGCTCGTTGCACGACCGCCGGCAGTCGTGACAGGCGAAGGTCCGATAGCCGAGCGACGTGCGCCGCTTCCGTGCTGCGATACGGGCTGAGCTGCAGTGCGGGAAAGTCACGTGGCGCTCCCTCGATCGGGGGAGACCGCCACGCTATCACGAGGATCGACGATTGTGGTCTGAACTCTGACGGAACCGACGCCATCTATCCGCACAACGTGTACGACTCGTACTTCGGAGAGGCTGCTGCGTGTACGGGGGCGTACCGAGGTAGCACGCCCGTGATAGAATTTTTGTTCTAGACCCTTGTTCCAGTACTAGGTCATTCCCCCGTGAAGCGCACACATGGTTGCCGAATCTTCGCGAAAGATCTGTTTTGCCTGCTCCCGGGTAGTCGCCGAAGTGGGGGTGACAGACTGCAGTCCTTCCCGGTTCCGGTCATGAAGGTTTGGAAGATAGTGAAGAAGATGCTGCCGTTCTTCGGGACGCGACCTTCTTGCGGATGTCAGCCGGGTCGATGCGGACGAGGGCGTCATCGGGAAAAGCGGAAAAGGCGTTGTAGGCCTGGTCAGCGAGGATGTTGCGGTCAGCGAGGAAGAGTATGCGCGGCCGGCGCGAAGGTTCGTCGCCGCTCCGCCAGTCGCGCAGGTTCCAGCGGCTGTGGAAGAGCTTCCACGCGATCTGGAAGGCGATGAATGTCTTGCCGGTGCCGGTCGCCAGGGTAAGGAGGATGCGTTCCTGCCCTTCCGCGATAGCGGCGAGGACCCGCTCGATGGCGATGTCCTGGTAGTACCGTCCCTGGAAGTAGCCGCCACGGTCTTCGAAGGGAACGGCGGCGAAGCGGTCGCGCCACGCCTTGGGAGTTGCAAAGGTTTGCTCCTAGAGCGCTTCCGGTGCTGGGAAGTCAACCATCGCCGATTCCCACTCAGCACCGGTCTGCATATCGTTGCCGTAGAAGCCGTGTCCGTTGCTAGAGTAGGTGAAGCGAACCTCCAGCTTGCCGGCGTAGTGCTTGGCCTGGGCGACGCCTTTTGAGAGCGGTGCTTCCGAAGACTTGGCCTCGACGACGGCCAGCTTCCGGTTGCGGTACTCCAACACGTAGTCAGCCGTGGTGGGATCGGCGCGTTTGCCCTGGCCCTCGATACGCCCTTCCGTTATTCGGTACTCGCGACCCACGCGGCTGCCCGTGACGACACCCCATTCGGCCGCTGCAAGGGTGGGGTCGATGAGTTCGGCGCGGGTTTCAGCTTCGTTCATGGCGCGATTCTAGAGGTTGCCGCTGAATGCCTGGTGGAGAAACGATTGTTTGAGCTCGTCGAGGGCGCAAAGCTTGCGCAAATGAACTGATACCAAGCAAGCCAATTGAGTTTCGATATCTCGGAGTTCAGCCGCAATCGCATCCTGCTTCGACTTCTGACTGGGCACATCGATCGATACTAGCTTCAACCGACTCGCCTTGATGCCCTTCACCGTAGCGCCAGTCCCTCGTTCATGAATCCGCTGCTGTACAACTGGTGAGCGAAGTGCGAATTGGAGAAACGTTGGATTCAGTCGGTCCCGATCAGGCTGCAAAATGATGATGCGTTGAGCGAACAGGACCCGTTCATCCGTATCCAGTTGAGCCACATTAGCCAACGGCGCTTCAGTCGTGAAAAGAACATCTCCGGGCTGAGGAATCCCTCGAGTCATCCATGAATCGTAGTCGTCAGGCGACACGAACTCTGCTGGCTCCGTTTGAAGGCGACCCATCTTCACGTTCTTGGCGGTGATAAGTCGGAGACCGGACGAGGTTTTCGTGGGTGTTCTGCCACGGTAGTCAATGCATCGGGCGCAGCTTCCAATGCTCCATCGTTCCCAACCTTCGCCGCGTTGCGTAAAGACCGCATTGAGGTGGCTTTCGAAGAGTGCGCGGGCGTTCTGGAGGTTCTTCTCGGCGTTGGCTTTGGCCTTTGCGATGGCCTCAAAGGCTTCGTCGAGGATGGCGACGATGCGGCACTGTTCGTCGAGGGGCGGGACGGGGATTGCGAAGTCAAAAACTGCACTCATGTTGGCCCGGGGCATTCTCGCGCCTGTGCTGGTTGCAACAATTCGGTCCGACGTCTCGTCGCTAAGCAACCAGTAGAAGAGATATTCGCGCCTCATGGTCGGCCCTGGACGAATTGGGAATATCTCTGTGGAACAGTGGCCGAAGACATCCGGCAACACGACCTTCTTCAGGTAGGGTCGCAAACGCCCGTAAAGCACATGCTTCGGGGTGAACTTGAACGTCTGGCTTTTCACCGCCGCTGACGAAAGAGGTCCGACGAACCGACCGCCGCCGGACTCGATATCTCCTAAACCTACATACGGCAGATCTGTATGCGTCCCCTGACTCCTTTCTACAGAACACACTTCGCGAAGTGGCGCGGTTGGCCAGACCTCGTTCATACGAGAGCCCTAATCCGCCCAATCACCGCGGCGCTCTCGGCCTCCAGCGCGGCAATCTCGTCCAGGATCTCCTGGGGACTGCGGTGAACCACCTCGTCCCCGCCGTTGGGGTTCTTCACCGAGAGGTCGTAGCTTCCGGTGTCGATGCCGCCGATTTCGACGCTCCAGCTTTTCGGCGAGTCGGCGAAGGTCTTCTGCATCTCGACGAACTCGGCCAGGTCGACGTCGTTCAGCGGGTTCGTCTTGCCGAGGTTGCGGCCCGCGTCAAGCTGGTAGTACCAGGTCTTCCGGGTGGGTGCGCCCTTTTCGAGAAACAGCACGACGGTTTTCACGCCCGCACCCTGGAAGGTGCCGCCCGGGCATTCGAGCACGGTGTGCAGGTTGCAGGTTTCGAGGAGCTGCTTGCGCAGGCTCACCGACGCGTTGTCGCCGTTCGACAAGAACGTGTTCTTGATGACGATGCCTGCGCGTCCACCGGCCTTGAGATGACGGATGAAGTGCTGGAGGAAGAGGTAGGCGGTTTCGCTCGTGCGGATTGGGAAGTTCTGCTGCACTTCGTTGCGCTCGCTGCCGCCAAAGGGCGGATTGGCAAGGATGACGTCGAAGCGGTCCTTGTCCTGCACGTCGAGGAGGTTCTCG
Organism: uncultured Anaerolineaceae bacterium; assembly: GCA_964509855.1. Lineage (GTDB taxonomy): Bacteria > Chloroflexota > Dehalococcoidia > Tepidiformales > Tepidiformaceae > CAZDZP01. Next base: position 4,167 of record CAZDZP010000095.1, read on the forward strand.
GCCAGCGTGTTCGTACGGATCACATTCGGTGCTTCAATGCCGTGCAGGATCATGTTCATGATGGCGAGCACGTAGGCGAGGGACTTCTTCTCCTTGCCATAGAAGGTGCGGTCCTGCAGCGCGTCCAGGTCGGAGGTCGTGAGGTTCGGCTGCGACTTCAGGTGTTCAAAGGCTTCGCAGAGGAAGCCCGCAGAACCGCAGGCCCCGTCGTAGATGCGCTCGCCAATGCGGGGCTGCACAACTTCCACCATCGCCCGGATGAGGGGACGCGGTGTGTAGTACTCACCGCCGTTGCGCCCGGCGTTGCCCATTCTCTGGATCTTCGCTTCATAGAGATGGGAGAGCTCGTGCTTCTCCGTCTGCGAACCGAACCGGAGTTCGTCGACGTGGTCGATGACTTCGCGCAGGTTGTAGCCGCTCTGAATCTTGTTCTTTAGCTCGGCAAAGATCTCGCCAATCTTGTACTCGATGGTGTTGGGCCCGGTCGCCCGCAGCTTGAAGTCCCGGAGATAGGGAAACAGGGATTGATCGACGAAGTCCTTGAGGTCGTCGCCGGTCATGGCCTGGTTGTGGTCTATCGAGCCGTTCGCGGTCTTCGGCGCAGCCCAGCTTTCCCAGCGGTACTCGGGATCGAGGATGAAGCCGTGAGTGCGCCCCTCTAACTCGGCTTCCACGGCGCAGTCGTGTTCCAGCGCGTCCAGGTATTTGAGGAAGAGCACCCAGGAACTCTGTTCAACGTAGTCGAGTTCACTGCCGCACCCATCGTCCCGGCGCAGGACGTTGTCGATGTTCGTAAAGGCTTGTTCGAAAATGGCTAAGGCTCCGGAAAGGGCGTCGCCGGCGGCGACGCAACCTGCTGGCGGCCCAGCATACCGTGGCGCCCACAGCGATGGGTTGCGGTAGTTCCAAACTCGCCAAGATCTGGCGCGTCTATCGCCGTCACTAACTCACGCTTCTATGTGCAAGAAGGAGAGTTCAACGTCGTGGTGTAGGTCGTGTTCTCGACTGGAAAGCATTCTCGCCAGAGTTTGAAGACGGAGCGCGCGATATATCGGCGAAGCGCCCGGTGTGCTTCACGGCGTCTCTTGCCCTCCGTCACACGCCGCTCCAGATAGGCGCGAGCTTCGGGCAGGTGTTGGGCCTGGGTGAGCGCGATTCGATAGAACACCGCGTTCAACCGACGGTTCCCAGAACGATTCAGCCGATGGCGCGTCTTCCCAGCTGAAGACGCCTCCAACGGTGACACGCCGGCATACGCCGCCAACTCGGCGTCCGAAGCGAACCTCAGGCCCGGACCGAGCATTCCTGCGATGGCGCCTGCGGTCAGCAGGTTGATGCCACAAAGGCGGGTGAGAGGCGTGTAGCGGATCGCGGCAAGCTCGCCGATGCTCAGCGACCTCATCGGCCTATTGCAGAGCCAGCTCCAGCCGCAGCGAGACGTCTCACGGTCGCAGCGCGCTCGTTGCGTAGGGGATCGTCGTCAACGACAGTGAAGGCTCGAAGTTCAGCGAGTCCGGCCACGGTGCGAAACCCCGGAAGATGTTGTCGATACTCAGGATCGAGCTGCATGAGATGAGCGTGAAGCTGATTCCGGAGACGCGTAGCCTCCGCAACGGCCGCGTCGCGCTCGACCGTCAGCAGCTCGAGCAGCGATGAATCGTCGTCCCGTGTGACAGCGGGCAGCGATTCACCCTCTTGGCGGAGGAAGCCTGCAATCGCGTGGGCATCGAGCCGATCCGTCTTTCCCTGATTGCGGGCGCGCCGTCGACCTGCTGCCGTCCATCGAGCGTTGACCTCGTAGACCAGTTCACCGGCACCAACGAGGTGTTGGGCGAGCCCGCGACCGTAGCCCCAGGCGCCTTCAAGTCCGAACTGCCTGTTGGGGCTCTGGCTGGCGGCCCAAGTGAGCATTTCAGCCCACCCTCCCCTCGTGTTGGGACCTCGCCAGGTCCCTGTTTCCTGCCCCTGGTCATCGAGGGCAACAGCCACGTGTACCGTCTTGTGCGTGTCCACTCCGATCGTCAGCATCGTTTTCCCTTGGTACTGTGTACGCAGGCTCTCGAGCTGACGGGCGTCTCTCCGGTCCACATGTGACGGGCTGCTATCAAGTCAAGCTCGGGAGCCCAGTGGAAGGGCGACACGTGAGATACAAGGCACCAGCGAGCCATGTCATAGTCGAGTCAGCCGCCTCCACTGCGCCGGGCGAGTCATACCAGAATCGGAGACCGCGATCCCTTCTTCTGGTCCGGTTCGCCAACCTGACCGTACAGAGACGTCATGGTGACCGAGCAGTTAGCCCGGTCACTTTCACTCAGCAACGACAATCTTCTTTCTCTGCCTGTCCACGCGGGCAGGCGCGTGCTACGCTGCGCTCTCGCCCGCGTGGAGGAACGCTGTGAGCGCACTCTTCGGGGAACACGTATCGCTCGGGCAGGAGAACGGTCCGGAGATCGAGCTCGTCGTTTACGGCGATGAGCAATATGCCCGTTACGAGACCCCCGCGGGCTTTTGCGTCATCTACGACGACCAGCTTGGGCTCTTCACGTACGCGCGCCTGGAAGACGGCGCATTCGTCTCGACCGGAGTCGCCGCAACGGATGCCCCGCCTCCGGATGCAACCCTCCACGGGGAGGAAGACCCGGCGGTGCGCCGCGCACGCAGCGCAACACATCGGGCACCAGATCGTTTCCCACCAGACGGATAGCGAAGCGAGGATCCCATGAGTGCCATCTTTGGCGAGATGCTGACATTTGGACAGGAGAACGGCCGGGAGGTTCGCCTCCGAGCGTTCGGCGACGAGTTCTATGCGCGATACGAGAACAGCGACGGATTCACAGTCGTCTACGACACCGACCAGGGCCAGTTCTGCTATGCGATGATTGCAGACGACCGTTTCGTTTCAACCGGGTTCCCCGCCGTCGGACGGCCACCCGCGGAGCTTCGGCGTCACCTGTCCGAGCCGGAGACCCGTCGCCAGTACGTGTACGAGACCACCCGGGCGCGACTGATGCCGCCACCGGACCCGGTGCGACCCGATACGATGCGCACATTCGGGCCGAACCTCGGCCTCTTGAACGGACGCCGGCTGAGCAGTGGACCGGTCCGGGGCCTTACTATCGTCGTGGAATTCGATGATGTTCGGACCACGGTCTCGAAGAACGATGTCGGCGACCTGCTCAACGCGGACAGTTACAGAAACAACGGCAACATCTGCTCGGTGCGGGAGTACTTCCGGCAGCTCTCGGCGGGGCACCTCGAATTCGAGAACGATGTCGTGGGACCGCTGCGGCTGAGCAAACCACGCAGTTACTACGCCCGGAATCTGCTCGTGAAGGAGGCGCTCGATCTCGCTGTCGCGAGCGGCGTGAACCTGGCGAACTATGATTCCCTAAACGAGGGGATCGTCGATTCGCTCTCTATCCTCTACGCGGGTCAGACGCAGTACCTTGGCGACCTTTGGCCGCATAACTCCTTCATTAACCTGCGCTACGGCAACATGCGGACCAACCTCTACGTTATAGCGGCCGCGGGGCGGACGCCGGCCGATCTCAGCATCGGCACATTCTGCCACGAAGCCGGACATATGCTCTGCCGCTTCCCTGACCTCTATGACTATGGCAATCGAGATGGGGACGGCGTGGAAAGCGCGGGCATCGGCATGTACTGCCTGATGGGTGGAGGCAGCCACCTCGGTCGGGGGCGCACGCCTTCGCCCATCACCGGGTACCTCCGCGACCTCGCGGGCTGGTGCGAGAGGGTCCCCATCAATTCGGGCGGGCGGTTCGAAGCGCGACACGGGGACTATGGCACCATCTTGAAGTACGAGACCGACCAGCTGAACGAGTACTTCATCATCGAGAATCGCTCGCGGCTCGGCTTCGACGCGAACCTCCCTGCAAGCGGTCTCGCGGTCTTCCACTGCGACACGCGGGGCTCGAACGAGTGGCAGGAGGGATCTTCGACGCGGCACTACCAGTGCGCGCTGCTACAGGCCGATGGCAACCTCGACCTTGAACGGAACGCGAACCAGGGTGATGGCGGTGACCTCTACGGGCTGGTCTCCGGCGTTGCGCTGTCGCACGCCACGCATCCGGCGTCTCGCCTGTGGGACGGTTCCGACTCCGGGCTCGTCGTCTCCGACATCACCGCACCTGGCCCAATCATCCAGTTCACGGCCGGTGAAACGCCGGACCCGAGCGGGCCGCTCAAGGGAGAGGCAAGCCCCGACCTTCTGATTCCAGATCGGGACCCCGCGGGAGTGAGCGACGCGATCGCGATCGTGGGTGCGGGCCTGGTCGGCTCACTCGCGGTTACCGTCACCATCAAGCACACATGGTCGGGCGACCTGCGACTTGAATTGGTGGCACCGTCGGGCCGACATGCGATCCTGCGCAACCGCGCGGGAGGCTCCACGGACGACATCGATGAGACATTCACGTCGGAACCCGGAGGCCCGCTGGTGTCCATGCTTGGCCAGCCGGTGGCAGGGAGCTGGGTGCTGCGAGTCGCGGATCTTGCGCTTCGCGACGTGGGACGGCTGGAGCGCTGGGCTATCGAAATCCAAGCCGAGTAAGTGCCACGGCCCCACCACGGAGGCCGCCATGCCCCGACCACCAACCCACCCACTCAGCTTCTGGAAACCGACATCACTCTGGCGTTTGCCAGCACTCCCACAACGATGCGGTGGGTCTATGCCCTCATAGTTGGCGCGACACTGGTGCGCTGCGTACTAGCCAACCTGGTCTTGATGTGTTGGGCAGGAGACGCCGCCTGTGCTTGCTGGCCTCACCGCAGTATGCGAGTGTAGCGCTGCTCCATGCAGACGAAGACGACGACCGAGATAGACAGGCACGGGTTGGCCGATGGACTCGATCTCTCTGACGAAAAGGCG
>CAZDZP010000096.1:0-9046 GCA_964509855.1 uncultured Anaerolineaceae bacterium
CGGCAATCGTAGAGACGATCTTTTCCTGGCCCGGGCTCGGCAAACTTGCGGTTGACGCCATAGCGGCGCGCGACTATCCCGTCATCCAGGCGGTCGTTCTTGCGAGTGCCGTGATCTATGTGCTCGTGAACGTGGCTGTCGACATTGCCTACCGGGTTATCGACCCGCGCATCGGTGGGACGGGCGCATGAGCGAAGCCTCCGCGATCACGCAGCAGCCCGCACTGGTGCTGGCAACGCGCCGCAAGAGTGTTGGCCGCCGCATTCTCGCGAGCAAGACCGGTCTATTGGGTGCGCTGATGGTCGCAATCGTGCTTGCAACCACTGTCGCTGGCGCGTGGGTCTCTCCGCACGACCCGATCAAGGCGGACCTGGTCTCGCGACACCAGGGGTCCTCGCTTACGCATCCCGCCGGTACGGACTTTCTCGGCAGGGATCAACTCTCACGCATCCTCCATGGAGCGCGCCCATCCGTCCTTTCTGCACTGGCGGTTATGTCGCTTACAATGATCATCGCCCTCGTTGTCGGGATCACCGCCGGGTCGTTTGGAGGCGTCGTTGATGCGGTGCTCATGCGGCTCGTCGAGGTCGTGTTGGCATTTCCGACGCTCATCCTTGCGATCGCGGTCGCGGGGTTCCTTGGTCCCGGGCTCAACAATGCCCTCATCGCACTGGTAGCAGTTTGGTGGGCGGGATTCGCCCGCATCATCCGCGGCCAGGTGTTGGCGATACGGAACCTGCAGTACATCCAGGCGGCCGAGTCGCTCGGCGCGACACGGCTGGGTATCGCACGCCGGCACGTTCTCCCGAACATCTCGTCGCCTGTCGTCGTTCTCGCCACGCTGGATATCGGACAGGTGGTGCTCGCGCTGGCGGGGCTTTCATTCCTCAACCTGGGAATTCAGCCACCGGCGGCGGAATGGGGCCGCATGGTGTTCGATGCGAAGCCGTATCTCGAACGCGCTCCGCTGGAGATGGCTGTACCGGGCGCGGCCATCGCCTTCACCGTGCTCGGCTTCAACCTGCTTGGCGACGCAATCCGCGACGCGCTGGACCCGACGACCTGGCATGCATAGCCGTGCCGCAAGACACCCCAAGGAGAACCCCATGGCCAAAGTCGAATCCCCTGTGGCGGGGATACGCATCGTTCACGACATTACCGCGCAACCCGGCGTGTCCACGCTGGAAGGGGAGATTGGCCCCCTGCTGACTGGCGCCCGCGGTGCCTGCCATTTCATCAACATGCCCGCTGGCATGTACATGGACGAACACGAGCATGCCACCGAAAGCCTGATCTACACAGTTCGAGGGCAATGGGTGCTCTGTTCTTCCGGGCAGCGATTTCACATGAAGGCTGGAACGCTGTTCTGGTTCGGCGACAACATCCCCACCGGGTATGAAACGCCCTTCGAAGACGGTGCCTTCATCCTCATCTTCAAGACGGCGCCACGCGAGAACGACGAGGAGTTCATCGAGTACCTCAAGGGGATGGCCAGCCGGATCGAGGCTGAGCACGAGAGCGGAACACCGTTCCTGTTCGCAGAACTGCCGGAAGAGCACCCGGCAAGGGTGTTTGCTCGCGACCGGGGCTAGCGCGGCGGGATAGGGTGCCTACGCGCAGTGACATTCGCCGGTGGAGGTCATCGTCCCGCGAGGCAAACCAGGGGCGAGTACGGCAACAACTGCGATTTACCGGGGACGTGACTGGCGTGCGGTCCAGGCTGCTCTCGCAAAGAGCGTCTTTCACCCGGCGAAGCTGTTGGCCCCTATGCTGGTAGGTATTCGTCCTAAAGCCCGGGAGAGTCCGCATGCTTACAGTTATTCGCCTGGCCATCTGGGCATTCCCGCTGGTGGGGTTGTTCAAAGCGCGTGAGAGGCCATCTCGCAGTCTGCCCTTCACTCCTGAAGGGGTTGCCGAGGAACTGCGCCGCATTAGCGACTCGGTAAACGACCATGCGGCAACTCTATCGCCTGAAGCTGCCGCGCCGCTCAGGGCCATCGCCCGAAACATCCAGGAGTCGAGCGAGGACGTCGTTGCCTGGGGCGCCGCCGCTGCGCCCGGCCGAACATCCCGGCTGCGCCGCCTGCTCGGGTTCCGATAGCGCCCGTATCTTGCCTCCGGGGGTGGCAGTGATGTCGTGGCTCAGCCCTGGTTGGGACGCTGACTGGCAAGGTCGCGGCGGAGCGCGGCGATCTCGTCGTGGAGCGTGCTGATGTCAGCGGATGCACGAGCATCGGAGCGGCCCAGGAGAACGACTGCAAGGAGTGCAGTGACGTATCCGGAGATTGCGAGCCCGTAAACCATGACCATGAGACCGAGCACGCGCCCTTCGGCCGTGACAGGGTATCGCTCGCTGCCGAGCGTGACGGTCGTTGTTGCCGACCACCAGAGTGCATCGGAAACGCTGGTGATGGTTGCCTCCGGCGCTGACGCTTCCAGCGAGTAGATGCCGGCGGTAGAGAGCAACAGCACGATAAGGGTAAGTGCCGCGATATAGCCGGCACCGCCAAAGGCAGCAAATCGTTGGAGAGCGTTTCGCCCACGGTTAGTACCGGCGGTCAGGCGCACAACCCGCACTGCACGGACCGCGCGTGCCGCCTGGGCAGCTCGAAGAACACGCAGGGCGGGCAGGAAGAGGGAAACGAAGGCTATCGGATTCCTGGCAATAAACCGCACCTTCTCTTCGGCAAAGGCAAGGCGAACGACAAAGTCAACGGCAAAAATCGCCCAGATCACGAGGCCCGCAAGGTTCAGCCGGCGGGACCATGCCGGCCCGATATCCAGCAAGAGTTCGGCTAGAAGCAGGCCGATGAAGACGAATGCGAGCGCCGTTACCAACGCCTCAGCTACCCGTGAGATGGTCTCACGCTCCAGTTCATCCAGCCATTGACTCATGGAACGACCTCCGAGCGGCTTTAGCGCAACACATCAATGCAGAGACACGAGCACGAGGCTATTGCGCCCTGCATTCGACGTTGAGCGTACTCGCTCGTCCGTTCCTAACGTGCTTTGGGCGGCGAGGCGGCTGAGGAGTGCGCCGGCCCGTTCAGCCGAGGCTTGAGACAATCCGACTGGATTCGTAGGGTCGTCTGCAGCTGACTGTGGACCAAATGGCGAGGGATGACGAATGCGAAGCAGCCAGCATCTCGCGCGACGCTTGGCCGCGACTCTTTGAAAACAAGGTGGGGCGGACGGACCTGCGGGATGGGCCACCTGGCCGTCATTACCCACCCTGGGGTGGGGCTACGATTGGTTGGGGTAGTAGCTGGAACAGGCCCCACAATGCACATCTAAGCCAGCACCAGTTAACGGGCTGGATTGTGGACCCGGGGGAAGGTTCGCAGGCGAGCGCGAGGAAAGAGAATCCGATGGCGCCGATACTCTCCGGGAACACGCGGGTCCCATTCGACGGCCCTCAAAACCATAATCCTCCGGCGAACTTGATCCTTGCGGTCATTGCTCCTGTGGACTTTCGGCGCATGGAGCATCTGCTCACCACGGTTCCGTTACGAATGCGTGAGACGCTCCAGGAAGCGGGCGAGCGGACGGAGTTCGTCTACTTCCCAACGAGCGGCATCATTTCCGTTCTGACCGTGATGGAGAGTGGCATGATGATTGAGTTCGCGACCGTAGGCCGGGAAGGTACGACTGGCGTTCCATCCTTCCTGGAAATGTCCGATTCCAACATCGCGCTCGTTTCGCAGGTCCCTGGAGAAGCGCTCCGCATGACCGCTGCCGACTTCCGGTCGGAGACCGCAAGGACGCCTAGCTTTGCCGCCGCGATGGTTCGCTACAGTGGTTTGATGCTGGCTCTTGCGGCGCAGTCCGCCGCCTGTAACCGAGCACATCACGTAAACGAACGCTGCGCCCGATGGCTGCTTGATGACACACGACCAGTCAGGCAGCCGCGAATTCCCCATTACCCATGAGTTCCTGGCGCAGATGCTGGGGGTCAGCCGACCGAGCGTTACCGTTGCGGTCGCAGCTCTCCAGAGGAAGGGCCTCCTGAGCTACCACCGTGGATCCATGACCATTGTCGATCGCCCGGGCCTCGAACGAGCTTCGTGCGAATGCTACGAAGTCATCCATGCGCGACTCTTATCGACGCAAGCGTTGCTTGACGTGTGATTCACGCCAGCTTGCGGGAGGATGCGGAGTGTCGAGTTGCTCACAAACGTTTGGTGAATCCCGAACAGACAAGATGTCCATCAGGCATGAGTATGCGCCATAAGTCCGCCGAAAGGCCTGGTGACATGGCAGCTTCGTCGCTTCAAATGGAGAGCAAGCCGGTACATAGTGGGGAAGTTATGCACCCGGAATTCGCGCAGCTCTACAGGGAGTACCTTGCGGACTTCTGTAGCTCTGAAGACGAGACTCTGTTGCCAAAAGTCAGGAACCTGGTCCAGAAACTCGTTGATGACTCGGTCTCATCCGATGAGGTAGCCAGGCTCCACACGGCTGCTATGGAAGACCTGGCAGTTTCGCACAACGCATCCAGGAAGCTTGTTGCGGCACAGCGATTCCTCCTCAACGTCATGGTCACCTTCGGTACTGCGTATGGCGCGCTCGCCGAACGATTGCTGGCCGAGGCTGTGCACTCCGCCGAAGAAGAGCGGGCCCATGTGGAGGACGTTGAACAGGCGGAGAGGGCACGCCTTGAGTTCCTTGCCGGGGTGAGCCACGAACTGGGCACACCACTGACCGTGGTGAAGGGCAACGTCTCCAGTATCCGGCGGTTCCTGGAGCAGAACGGTCACTGGCCGGACTCTCTCACCCCACAGGCATCTGACGTGGAATTCGCCGTCGACCGCATGCTTTCGCTACGGGATGACTTGCTCGCCGCTAGCCGCAACGAACAACGCAAGCTGGAGATGGTGCCGATACATCTTGTGCATTCTGTACAGCGCGTTGTGCGCTGGGCTCAAACGAGTACCTCGGAGCGCGGTATTCAGCTGACGGAGGAAGACACGACCACGGTGCCGTACGTCATGGGCGACGAGGGTGCTGTGCAATCGATCTTCAGCAACCTGGTGTCGAACGCGACCCGCTACACCCGCCCGGGCGGGAAGATCCATGTGAAGACCAGCAACGAAGGCGGTTGGGTGGTCGTCGCGGTCACCGATACGGGAATAGGCATATCCGAAGCCGAGCAGCAACGGATCTTCGAGCGCTTCTATCGCACACCCGCGGCACAACAGACGACCGCGTTTGGCCTGGGCCTGGGCCTAGCCATCACTCGCGATTTGGTGACGGCGCAAGGCGGGACTATCTCCGTGAAAAGCCAGCCTGGCGCGGGCTCCACTTTCACGGTCGCCTTTCCCGTTGCTGACCTCGGAAACGACACAGACTAGCTTCGCGGGCTTGATCCAGACAGGAACCAAGTGGTTGTCCGAAAGTTCGGGCGACCGGGTTCCTCGGGAGGCCTCTCAAGTACATTTGCCCGACAACCGTAGGACTATTGCAAGAAGGTAACAATCTTTGCATTCCCAAGGTCGATCGTCGCGCTTCGTAGATGTTCGACAGACAACCCTCAGTCGCGGCAGCACGGTGATAGTAGATATATAGCGCGCCCGAGGAGAATCCAATGACCCATCCCAACGATTCGCCAGGTGTGGTCGCGCCCGCGGCTACACACACGCCCGCATCCACATCCACAGTCACAACCACACACACACCCGAATCTACATCGCTACGAGACCGGGTCCGATGGGGCCCAATCGTCGCGGGGGTCTTCGCCGCGCTCGCCACGTTGCTTATCCTGACCACCATCGGTGTGGCGATAGGGCTCGCGGTTTTCGAACCTGACGAAACAGGAGCGAGCACCTTCGGCACAGCTTCAGCAATGTGGGGTATAGCCAGCGCAATAGTCGCATTTGGCGTAGGCGGCTGGCTCGCTGCCTATAGCTCTGGCATAACAGGCACTCGCAACGGTGTCTTGAACGGGACTATGGTCGGCGTAGCAACGATCGTCCTCATGCTCTGGCTCGTCGGTTCTGGACTTGGCAACCTGTTCGGCGCCGTCGCAGGGAACCTGGACGACATCACGACCATAGCTGATGACGTCAGAGGCGAGGTCTCTTCGGACGATGCAACGGCCGCCTATGACCGGGCGAGAGACAACAGCTGGATAGCCGTGGTTGGCCTACTTGGGGCGCTTGCAGCCACCGCCGTCGGCGGACTCATCGGTAGCCGCGAACGCGAAACTACCGTCGTTCAGCACAGTACGCCCCGGGTTCGGCAGGAACCCCGGCCCTCCCCACCTATTCGTCGAGAGACCTAAATCCCTCGGCTAAAGAGCCGCTCGCGAAGGCCGTCCCGTATGCACGGGGCGGCTTTTGCACTTCCCCTACAGCGACGGAGATCTCGTGCTCAAAGGCGCTGTGTGAGGCGAGCGCGCTCCAACACGACTTCGAAGATGCGGGCGGTGGCGGCATCGATCATGGTGCCATTGAGGTTGGAGGCTTTGCCGTCGCCCTCGTTCACTGCTGCGAGCACTTCCTTCGCGCGAGCAATTTCGCGTTCGGTCGGCGAGAAGACATCGTTTGCGATGTCTATCTGGCTTGGGTGGATGCACCACTTGCCGACAGCGCCGAGCGTTGAGACCCACGATGCGTCGCGGCGGTATCCCTCGCCGTCCTTGAAGTCTCCCCATGGGCCGTCAATCGCGTCGAGGCCGTTAGCGCGCGCTGCTACGATCATGCGGTTGCGCGCGTAGTGCCAGACATCCCCCGGGTAGCCATGTTCCTTGTTGACGCCGATGTGGCCGAGTCGCATGCCCTGGCTGGCCGAAAGGTCACCAACACCCAGGATGAGCGCTTCCAGCCGCGGGCAGCAGCCTGCGATTTCCTCGACGCGTGCGAGTGCCTCGGTCTCCTCGATGAGCAATTCGAGACCGATACGTCCGGGCTCGAGGCCAAGCTTGAGTTCGAGTTGGCTGAGCAGGGTATCGACGAACCAGACGTCGCGCGGCGCCTTCACTTTCGGGACGATGATGACGTCAATATTTGCGCCTGCGCCGGTGACGACCTCGGTCAGATCGTCGGCGCACCAGTACGTGTGCGTGCCATTGATTCGGACAGCGCGTGTCTTCTGACCCCAGTCGAGCCCGTTGAGGGCTTGAACAATGAGCGGCCGGGCGGCCTCCTTGTCGGACGGGGCAACCGCATCTTCGAGGTCCAGGAACACCAGGTCGGCGGCGCTTTCGGTGGCCTTCGCCATCATCTTTTCGCTGATGCCCGGCGTGGAGAGTTCGGAGCGGCGGAGGCGGAAGGGACGCGTCATGGAATGTTCCTTTCATCGAGCTCGGCGATGATTTCGGCATTGTGCTCGCCGAGCAGTGGGGGGCGGCGATAGATTCCCGCCGGGGTCTTCGTGTACTTGATGGGATTGGCCGGCAGCACCACGGGCCGCATACCGTCCGGCTGGTCTACCGCGACAAGCATTTCGCGTGCTCGCACGTGGGGGTCTGCGAACAGGTCCTCGGCGTTGTTGACGGGGCCGACCGGCACCTTGCCCCCAAGGAGTTCGACGAGCTCGGCGGTCGTGTGCTGGCGGGTCCACGCCGTCATCGTTTCGCGTACAAAGTCCGCGTTTTGGACACGGTCCTTGTTGCTGACGGTGCGTGGGTCGTGGATGAGGTCGGCGCGGTCCATCATCGCGCAGAGCAGGTCCCAGTGCGTCACGGTTGGCGCGGCGATGGCGCAGTGGCCGTCTTTGGTGGGATAGATGTCGAAGGGCGTGAGCTGGGGATGGCTGTTGCCCGTGGGGCGCGTGACGACGCCGCGGTACGAATAGCGATAGACGGCCGCCTCCGCGAGGGCCAGGCAGGCATCGTACATGGCCACGTCCAGGAACTGGCCCTCCCCCGTGCTGCGGGCATGGAGCAGTGCAGCGGTGATGCCGAGCGCCGCCATCGTGCCCGGATAAAGGTCGCCGATGCTGGGGCCAACCTTGAGCACGTCGCCGTCCGCCGTCCCCGTGACGCTTACGACTCCACTCATGGCCTGCGCCACCACATCGTAGGCTGGCCAATCGGTGTAGGGGCTTTCGCCGGTGCGGGGGTCGCCAAATCCACGAATGGCTGCGTAGACCAGCGCAGGGTTCTGCTCCCGGAGCGTCTCGTAGGCGAGGCCAAAGTGTTCCATGACACCGGGGCGGAAGTTTTCGACGACTGCATCGGCGGTCGCGATTACCCTGCGGAGGGTCTCGCGGTCGGCGTCTACCTTGAGGTCGAGCAGCATCCCCCGCTTGTTGCGGTTGGTACTGGCGAAGTAGCCGCCATAGGCGTGGTCTTCATCCTCTTCCAGAAAGGGGTCCGAATGGCGGGCCATGTCGGCTTCGGGGGGCTCGACCTTGATCACGTCGGCGCCGAGATCACCCAGCAGCATCGTGCAGAAGGGGCCAGCGAGCGCGCGCGTAAGGTCTACGATGCGGATGCCGACAAGCGGTCCGGAAGGTCCGTTGGCCATCGGCGCGGCCCGCTCGTGGGCGGTTCGGTAGTCGTTTTCGTGCCCGGTCACCGGCTCTTCCAATGGCTGCGCTTTTTGACGAGGACCGTTCGCTCCCCTTCGAACACGAGGCGGTCCTCGTGGGTAGCACCCCAGTGCTTGAAGGTGACGAGCCCGGCATCGTCGCGGTCGGGCGCGGCTTCAGCGGCGAGAACCTCGGTGTAGGCGTAGATGGTGTCGCCGTGATGCACGGGGCTGACGAAGCGCAGCTTGTTGAGCTTCACCTCGGCGATGGCGTTCTCCGAGGTGTCCTGGCTGGCAAGGCCGATCACCATCGAGCCTGTGATCAGCCCGAACACCACGCGCCCGCTACCCAGCATCGAGGTCGCCCCCTGGAGCGCGTGCTCGTTCCAGTGCCCCTGCGCCGTGTTCGTCACCATCTTGCTGAGATAGTTGTTCTCCACCTCGTCGATCGTGGCGCCACGGGCGTGGCGCATCTTGCGGCCTACGGGGAAGTCTTCGAACCAGTTGCCGTCGCCGGTGTAACGGGAGATGGGCCCGGCCTTTGCGTTGGAGTCGCCGCTCATGCCCTCCTCCGT
>CAZDZP010000097.1:0-9024 GCA_964509855.1 uncultured Anaerolineaceae bacterium
TCGCGGTCGCGGTTCAGGTGGCGAACGTAACTCTTGATGCCGCCTTCGAAGTAGTAATTCGTTTCCGTGTTCGTGCGCTCATCGACGAGCTGGAACCACACGCCCTTGGTAAGGAAGGCGAACTGGCGTAGACGCTCGGCTTCGCGCTTAAATTCGAAGTCGACGCTTTCGAAGATCTCGCGGTCCGGCATGAAACTGATGGTGGTGCCGGGGGTGCGCTTGCCCGCGAAGGGCAGGCCGGTGAGTTCTGTCTGCGGTACGCCGCGGGCATACTCCTGGCGGTAGACCTTACCCTTGTGCTCCTTGCCCTGGGCTTCCAGGCTGGGGACCACTTCCACCCACATCTCTTCGGCCAGCGCGTTCACCACGCTGGCGCCCACGCCGTGCAGACCACCGGAAACCTTGTACCCGCCACCGCCGAACTTGCCGCCGGCGTGGAGCACGGTCATGACCGTTTCCACGGCGGTGCGGCCGGTTTGCCTTTGCGTATCAACAGGGATGCCTCGGCCGTTGTCGCGAACGGTGCACCAGCCGTTTTCGTGGAACACGACTTCGATGCGGTCGCAGTAGCCGGCCATGGCTTCGTCGACGGCGTTGTCGACGAGCTCTTTGACGAGGTGATGGAGGCCGGATTTGTCGGTCGTGCCGATGTACATGCCGGGCCGGCGGCGAACCGCTTCGAGCCCTTCGAGTACCTGGATGTTGTCGGCGGTGTAGGTTCCCGGTTGTGCCTGCTGAATTGTCATAAGCTGTTCTTCGCTGCTCCGGTACGCGTTCTCCGCCACTCTGCGAGAAATCGTGCGCGTACCTTCACAGTTTAGCAGATCTGAGCACAAAAGTCAGGTTCTGGACGACATAAATCGCTACTCAAGATCGGCAAAGGCGACGTCCACCCACTCGCCCGGAAAGCGCTGTACCGACTCGCGCAGGGCGCCTTGCCATTGCTCCGAAAGCGACTCCAGTTCGCTGCGCTGGAAGCGGTGCAACGTCCAGGTGTGGGCAGCCGCGCGATACACGATCACGTCCACCGGAAAGTCTACGTTGGACGCGGAAATGCGCGTGGAATCGAAGGATAGGAAGCCCACCTTCACCCCGAATCGCAGGCTATCGCCGAAGTGCAGGGTGCGGTCGAGGATAGGCTTGCCGTAGCCGGTTTGCCCGATGATCTGGTAGGGCGTGCCTTCGCCAACTTCCACCCAGTTCCCCTGTGGGTAGACCATGAAGAGGCGGTGGGTGTCGTCGCCGGACATCTTGCCGCCAACGATGCAGTGCATGTCGAAGTGGAGGCCGCTTTCGGCGAGTGCCTGGCGGTCTTCGCGCCCCACCAGCCGAACCTGTTCGGAAAGCAGGTTCGCTACCTGGAAGAGGTGCGTGAAGGGCGTCTCGTGCGATTGGAACTGGTCCTGGAAGTAGGTGAGCACTTTGTCGCGGATGGAGCGGAGGCCGGAGGTCATAAGGAAAGCCATGCCGCCATCGCGTTCGTACACGGTGATCTTGCGGGCGGTGGTGGTTTCCGTGCCGCTCGTGATGCGCGTATCAGCGAGGCCAACGAGGCCTTCTTCCAGCCGAATGCCAAGACAGTAGGTCATCGGGTGGCGTTGTCCGTTCGTGTGTGCTCCAAGTGATCCTACCCGGAGGAGGGCTTGGACGCAGGCACTTGCCGCCAGCACTCCCCGCCCAGACCATGGGCCGATGTTCCTTCGCCGCAAGCAGGAAGAGCCTTTCGACCGGCCAGCGCCACCAGCTGAGGTGACGCTGCAGGCGATTGGCACGGTGCACAGCCCGGTGCTGCGGCCACGCCCTCGCGGCTGGGAGAAGGTCGAATCGACTATTGAGATACTGCCAGCGCACCTTGGCCGGCTTGAAGGGCTGGATGCCTACAGCCACGTGATCGTGGTGTTCTACATGGACCTTGCGGTGAACGCACCGGAGTTCCCGGAACAGATAGCGCTGGAAAGCGGCAACAGCTACGGCATGTTCGCGACGCGCAGTCAGCTGCGCCCGAACCACCTGGGAGTTTCGGTGGTGCCGCTGGTGAAGATGGAGGGCTCGACGCTGCACGTGCGCGGGCTGGACGCCGTTGATGGCACACCGGTGCTAGACATCAAGCCCTACCTGCCGGAGTACGACGCGGTGCCGAAGGCGCGTATACCGCGCGGTTAGAGGTGTCTACTCGGCGAAGGGCGGCTCCGGGTAGTACTCCATGTACTTTTGCACGAGGCGCGCCGTTTCCGGCGTCCATGTGCGGCCCACAATGTGCAGGGCCATGTCGATGCCTGCGGACACGCCAGCGGCGGTGATGACGGCGCCTTCGTCGACGAAGCGTTCGTTATCCACGACGGTGGTCTTGCCCGCCGTGCGTTCGCCAAGGTCCTTGATGGAGGCCCAGTGCGTCGTGGCGCGCTTGCCTTCGAGCAGGCCAGCGGCCGCCAACACGAACGCGCCGGTACAGACCGAGGTCACCAGTTCCGCTTCGCGCGATGCCGCCTTGATGAACTCCAACATCACGGGGTTCGAGGATTCGGCGCGCGTGCCCATGCCGCCGGGAACGACAACGATGTCGGCCGCGGGGCAATCCACGAAGGAGTGGTCGGCCACTACGCGCAGGCCCTTGGCGCTGGTGACGGTGCCGCCGCGTTCGGAAACGGTGTAGACGTTCACAGCGTCCTTTTCGGCGAAGCGGAGCATGGTGAACACTTCCCACGGCCCCACGTAGTCCAATTCCTCAGCGCCGTCGAAGAGCACCACAGCGATGTTCCGGGTCATTTGCGAACCTCCAGGAGCCCCGGCAAGGGCGGAGCTACGAACGCAAGAAGACCGGGGCGAACCCCGGCCTTCCCGCATTGTTTCACGAAGCGCGGTTTAGACGGCTTCGATGATGGTGCTGATGCCCATGCCAGCGCCGATGCACTGGGTGGCGAGGCCGTACTTGCCGCCGCTGCGGCGAAGTTCGTGCGCAACAGTGAGCACGAGCCGGGCACCGGTGGCGCCAAGCGGGTGGCCGATGGCGATGGAGCCGCCGTTGACGTTCACGCGGTCGAGCGGAATGCCAAGGTCCTGGCAGGACGGGATGACCTGCGCGGCGAAAGCTTCGTTGAACTCGACGCGGTCGATCTGGTCAGCCGAGATGCCGGCGTGCTTGAGCGCCTTCTGGGTGGCCGGGATGGGGCCGAGGCCCATGATCTGCGGCTTCACGCCAGCGACGCCGTAGCCGCGGATGCGGGCCAGCGGTTCGAGGCCGAGTTCGAGGGCGCGCTTTTCGCTCATGAGAATGGCGGCGGTGATGCCGTCGTTCGTGGGGCAACTGTTGCCAGCGGTGATGCGCAGCTCGGTGTTGGTGGGGCTCACGATGCCCTTCACCGGCGGAAGCTGGCCGAGGGTTTCGATGTTGGTGCCCGGGCGAATGCATTCGTCGTGGTCGAAGGTGATGGTCTTGCCGCGTTCCGATTCAACCCAGTTGCCCTGGTCGTCGAACACCGGCTCTTCAACTTCGAGCGGGATGATTTCGTTCTTGTAGAAGCCGGCTTCGTAGGCGGCGACAGCCTTCTTGTGGCTTTCGACAGCGAACTGGTCGAGGTCTTCGCGGGAAAGGCCGTACATTTCGGCCGCATTCTGCGCGGTCTGCGTCATCGAAAGCACCGGCGAGTAGTCCATGACTTCTTCCGGGATCGGCACGCTGAAGGTTTCGCCATGATTCGGCGCCATGTTGCGCTGGTCTGCGTTCATCTGCAGGCGCTTCTGGTTGAATTCGGTGATGCGTGTCGCATCGCCGCGCGCGCCTCCGCCGAGCTGGCGGCCCATACGCTCAATGCCCATGGCAACGCCGCATTCGGTGGCGCCAACCATGATCGACTGCGCGATGCGGTGCAGCGTTTCCATGCTGGAGCCGCACTGGCGGTTCGTATCGAAGGAGCAGGCGTCTTCCGGGAGACCCGCGAGACGGCCAACAGTGTTGGCGCCAATGCCTGCGAGTTCGCCGGCGCCGGCGACATTACCGAGGCCAATGTCCTCGATCATGCGCGCCGTTACCTTCGGGTTGCGATCGAGCAAACCACGCAGCACCTGCGCGCCTGCTTCATCGAGCCGGGTAGCAACAAGCTTGCCGCGGCCGCCCTTTGCGAATGCCGAACGTGCACCGTCGACAATCACCACATTCTGAAGTTCCATAGTGTTCCCCTTGCCCTGTCCGTGTCGTTCTGGTTCGCAGGGCAGCCCGTGCAGTCTAACCGCTTCCGGCGCGCCCTGCGATCTTTTACTGGCCGGCAAACCAGCACTTATGGTCTGCGGCTATTCCACAGCCCTGTAAAGTGGCAGAGATGGCCGTTGAACTGAGCGAACGCCGCTCACCCACCAATCTCGTGCAGGTACGCCAGTCGGCAGTGGTGAACACGTTCATGACGATGTTCTTCATTCGCAAGCTCGGCACGCCCAACGAGCCGGCCCCCGATGTGAACCCGGTCATTGCTGCTTTACCGGAAGGTCTGCGGCGGCGCGTTTCGGAATTCTGGCACGACGGTCCGCACGACTTCGCCGAGGCGCTGGTGATCGCGCAGCGAGCTGGCGTGCTCTTCGAACGCGACCTCGCTCCGTTCCTGCAAGCGTTCGAAAAGGCGGCGGCCGAGGACCCGGACATCGCAGCCTTTCCAAGCGAAACGGCGGAAGATATGGCGGTCATCCGTTCGCACCTCTCCGACCTGGCGGAAAGCGCGGAGCGCCGGCGCGGCTACCTCGAACTCGCGAAAGACGTGTGGGATCTGATCAACGCGAGCGTGCCGCAGCTTGGGTCGCTGATGGATGCAGAGGCGGCTGAACTCCAGGGCCGCCTGGGCCGCGCGAGCGATATTCGCGACATCCTGCCGCCGTGGTGCCTGGCATGGGAAGAGCGCATCGCGCCGCTGGTCGAACCCGCGATGTCGCGTGGCGAACTCACGCTCGTCCCACTGGTGGCCGTTGGCTCGGGGCAGCTTGCGATCGCGCTGCCGGGGGTGATGATCGTTTCGGTTGCGCGCGGATTCGAACAGGAACTGGCGCGCCGCCGTGAGAGCGCCGAACGCGCCGCGGCACGGTTCAAGACGTTGAGTGACCCCACTCGCCTGCAGATCCTGCGCTCGCTTATTCGCAACCCGGCGAGCGTTTCGCGGTTGGCGACGCACTTCGAGCTTTCGCAGCCGACGGTGAGCGCCCACATCAAGCAGCTGCGCGAAGCAGGCCTGTTGGAATCGGTGCGAGACGGTGCCTCCACGGTGTACTCCGCATCTGCCGAAGGCGTACGCAATTGGATGGACGAGGCCTCCGCAGCGGTCGTGCGGGACTAAAGCCCACTCCCCCGAAGGTATGGTGCCGAGCTGTAGCCGCATAGCTACGTTCCTATTGACTTAGTCATATGGCTATGTAACTATGCGTCTGAGGCAAGGGAGGACAACCATGCTCAACCATCCTGGCTCGATTAACACCGTCGAATGGACCATCCGCGAACGTGAGCGGGAACTTGCCGCGCCCGGCCGGAAGTACCGCAGGGAGTGGCAGCGGCAGGGGAAGACCTGGCGCGTGAATGCGCTGTTTCGCCGTGGCGCTACCACACCTCCGATGTCCACCCGGCCCCAGTCGCCTTCGCCCACGAGGCTCTAGGGATTTCCTCCCGGTTGGCAACAGAAAGGCCCGCCAGTTGGCGGGCCTTTTGCGTCGTCGTCCCGCGAGTGCGGGCGCGTTTGTTTCAGTGGCGGAGAGGGGGAGATTCGAACTCCCGGTGCATCTCTGCACACCGTTTTTCGAGAACGGCACCATAAACCACTCGGACACCTCTCCACTTCCGAGTGTAGCAAGCCGCGCGATTGCGCTCATCCTGCGAACGGGGGCGTGCTCGGCGAAGAGAGCTATTGGCCGAGCACCTCGCACAACACGTCGGCGTCGCAGTTGCCGCCGCTGATCACGACGCCAACTTTCGCGCCGGGAGTGATGCCGTGGCGGCCGCTCAGGGCCATTGCCGGGGCGACCGCGCCGGTGGGTTCCACCATGGTCTTCATTCGCAGGACGAGGTAGCGCATGGCTTCCTTCACCTCTTCGTCGCTCACCAGGCCCACATGGTCGACGAGCGCTCGTACCTGCTCCCAGGTGTGTTCGCCGGGGCGGCGCGAGCGGATGCCATCGGCGATGGTGGTGGGCGGCGGGATGAGCACGCGTTCGCCCTTCGCGAGGCTCTGCACCCAGTCGTCCGCGCCTTCGGTTTCAACGCCGATGATGCGGCAGGCGGGGCTGAGCGCGCGGGCGACGGTAGCGCAGCCGGAGAGCAATCCGCCGCCACCAAGGGGCACGATGAGCGCATCAAAGGGGCCGTAGTCTTCCCAGAGTTCTAGAGCCACGGTGCCCTGCCCGGCCATCACATGGGGGTGATCGTAGGCCGGCACGATGGTCATCTCGCGTTCGCCGGCGACTTTGCCGACCGATTCTTCGGGCGTGACTTGCTGGCGGTCGAACTCGATGACTTCGGCGCCATAGCCCTCGGTAGCGGCGCGCTTGGCCTTCGGGGCGTCAGCGGGCATGCAGATGACCGCGGGCACGCCGAGGAGCTTCGCTGCCAGCGCCACGCCCTGGGCATGGTTGCCAGATGAAGCGGCGGCCACGCCCTTCGCGCGGATTTCTTCCGGGATTTGCACGATGGCGTTGTAGGCGCCGCGGATCTTGAAGGCGCCTACGCGCTGGTAGTTCTCGCACTTGAAGAAGAGTTGCAGCCCCGTGCGTTCGTCGAGCGTTCGCGATGTGAGCACCGGGGTGCGGTTCGCCACCCCCTGCAAGCGCTCGGCGGCCGCTCGCACATCGTCCATTGAAATCGGCAGTGGGGAAACCGGCAGCGGCTCGGTGGGGGCGGTCATGGCGTGCTACACCGTCCGTGGTTGCAGCACGACCACGGAAAGGTTGGCGGGGAGGCCAGCCTTCGAGGTCGTGAAGCGCGGCTGCGGTTCCGGCTTGTTGCCAGCTTCGCTAAGGAAGCTGTCTATGGGGTCAAGCTCCATGCGTTCCTGGTCGGTCTTGTAGAACATGGGAATGGCGACGGAAGGGTCGATGGCGGTCATGAGGTCCGCGGCCTGGCGCCCGGTGAGGGAAGGTCCGCCACCGACCGGCATCAACAACACGTCCACGCCTTCGAGTTCGTCCGGGATCTCGGGCTTGCCTTCGAACTTCCACGGGCCGAGATGCGCGACCGTCACCGTTTCGAGTTCGTAGACGAAGGCCATGGTGCGGCTACCGTCCGGCTGCTTGAGCGCGATGCCGGAAACGAGCACGCCGCCGACTTCGTAGTCGCCGGGGGCATTGAGCACGCGGCCGTTGTTGCCAACCAGCTCCACGGCGGAGAAGTCCGGGTCGCCCACGCTGGAAAGGGTGAGCACGTCGGCAACCACCTTGCCCATTTTGTACCCGCTGTTGGCCGGCACGGGATCGGTGACGACGACGCCTTCACGACCCTTTATGCGGAAACAGGAACGGCCAAGCCAGATGATTTCGATTGCCATGGGGACAATTATAGTGCGCGACCGGCCAAGGGGCGACGAAACTGCTAGCCCCGTTGATCGATTGGCCGAGGGGCCTGCGCGGAGGTCAGACCTTCTGCAGGAGGATGGAAACGTTCGTGCCGCCGAGCCCGAGGCTGGTGACCAGCACGCAGTCTTCCTTTTCCGGTTTCGCGTCGCGCGCGTAGTTCAGTTCGAGTTCGGCTTCTTGCTTTTCGAAGCCAGCGATGGGCCAGACCGCCCCGCGCTGCATCGCTTCCAGCCCCATAGCGAGCGACATCACGCCGCTGGCAGCGAGCGTGCACCCGGCCGTGCCGGCGACCGTTGTCACGCTGGCGAAGTATGCGTGGCGGCCGAAGGTGCGCTGGATGCCGTAGCCTTCGGAAAAGTCGGTGGTCACGCGGCCATCCGCACAGGAGACGACGAGGTCCACCTGGTTCTGGACGAAGCCCGCGGCGGCGAGCGCGTCGGTCATGACGCGGCCGGCCTCGGTGGCGTCGGAGGTGGCGAGTGGTTCGGCGCCGGGGTCGAATTCGTGGGCGATACCAGCGATGGATGCGCCGGAGGTAGCGCCGCGAACCTTTGCGTGGGCTTCGCTTTCGACGATGACGTAGGCCGCGCCTTCACCGGGGGTCATGCCCGCATGCGTTGCGTCGAATGGCTTTGAAGCCTCGGTAGCGGCAAGTCCCTGTGCGGCGAAATGGGCAAGCACCGGGCGTTGCAATGCCTGGGAAGCCCCGGCTACAACGACATCGGCCTGGCCTGTTTCGATGAGCCGGACGGCAGCGGCGACGGCGGAGAGGCCGCTCGCTTCGTTGCCGCCAACGGTGAGCACGGGGCCGCGCACGCCTAGCGCGCGTGCGACCACATGGCCATAGGGAACGTAGAGCGTGGGCTGTCCCGGGGCGCGGTAGGCGAGGCCGTCGACAACGCCAAAGCGGCGGGCATCGCCGGCGCCAGCGCCAAGCCCGGCACTGGCGAGCGCCTGCAGGGCGGCATCGACCGCCATGAGGGAGCCCCTGTCGAGGAAGTGCGCGAGGTTCCGGGGGATCTCCGGGTGAGCCCGGTAGTCATCGGGAATGGGAGCCGCCCACGACTGGTCGGGTTCGTCGTCGGGCGACCACATACGCCCCGCCGGGACCGCCTTTGCGGCTGCGTCCCAGAGCGCTTCCATGCCGGAGCCGTGGGTGCTCACGACCCCCCACCCGGTGATGCGCACCGGGCGAATAGCGCCGTCAGTCATGCGAACGCCCTGTGCCTAAGGAAGCTCTTCGTCGAGGAATTCGTCGTCGTCTTCCTCACGTCGGAAGAAGGCGACGATGCCGCCAACAATGGCGAGGATGCCGAGTAGGCCAAGTATTTTTTTCATGATTCTCTCCCTTTGGGGGCTGGTGCCGGCTGGCGGGTCACGCTCAGCAAGGTTCACCGGCCTTTATCCTAGAGTAAAGCATCGCATGCGCGCGTTGTCGCTGCCGGGAGAAAACGACCGGGCTAACTGCCGGGTGAATATGTCCGCCAA
>CAZDZP010000098.1:0-9019 GCA_964509855.1 uncultured Anaerolineaceae bacterium
TCTGGTGGTTACATCCCGGTCGATTCTCCCGGCGGAGGTGGCCGCTAGTGGACCGCGCACTCGAAATCATGGCGTTCTGGGGCCTCGCGGCGATCACGCTGATCGCGGCCAGCGGGGTGATGTTTTCTCGCAACCTGCTGCACGCGGTGCTTTTCCTCATCCTGAGCTTCGTTGGCGTCGCGGGATTCTTCGTGCTGCTATCGGCGGACTTCATCGCGATGGCGCAGATCATCATCTACGTGGGCGCGATTGCGGTACTGGTGCTTTTCGCTGTGCTGCTGACGCCGCGTTCGGGTCGCGACAACGGTGAAACATCCATGTTGGCGCCTGCTGTGCTGCTTTCGATAGCGCTGTTCGCCGTCATCGTGTTCGTGGTGTACGACACCGACTGGGCGCTCATCTCCGAGTCGCCGAACCTGACCGCGCGAGAGCTGGGCAACGCGCTGCTTTCGACCTGGGTGCTGCCGTTCCAGCTAGCTTCCGTGCTGCTTACGGCGGCATTGGTTGGCGCGATCATGCTCGTGCGTTCGGCCGAGGAAGAAGCGGAGGACAACCAGGAATGACCGTTGACCTCGAACACTTTCTGACAGTGGGGGCGCTGCTTTTCTGCATTGGCCTGATGGTTGCGCTGAGCAAGCGGAACGCCATTGGCGTGCTGATGGGCGTAGAGCTGATGCTCAACGCTGTGAACCTGACGTTGCTTTCCTTTGCTCGTTTCACGGAAAGCCCGCAACCTATCGCGGGCCACACGTTCGTTGTCTTTGTCATCACCGTTGCCGCGGCGGAAGCTGCGGTCGCGCTCGCCCTCGTGTTCAGCGTCTATCGCAACCGCGTGACCGTGAACGTCGACCAAATGAATCTGTTGAAGTCCTAACTATGTGGGTTGAGTTCATGACCGTTCGCAACGCTTACATCGCCGAAACGTGGCAAGAACTCTTCGCGGCCGAAGCGTTGGCTGTACGTGTGGTTCCTCCAGTGGGCGTGGGCGAACAGGTTGCCAAGTCAGTTGAGCGAACCATCTACGTGCCGACGGGTAAGGCCCATGTTGCACGCGAAATCCTGAGGAAGATCTAGGCCCATGCCGCTCTTTCTTGCCGACCCGCCAAATGTAGGTGTGCCCAACGTTGAAGAGTGGGTTGCCTGGGCGATCCTGTTGGCGCCGTTCGTTTCGTGGGTGCTGATCACGGCCTACTTCCGCAAGCTCCCTGCCATTGCTGGATACATCACCATCGCAGCGGTCGGCGTGGCGATGGTACTCAGCTACGTGGTGCTCTTTGCCGCGATCGACGCTGACGGTGGACCAATCACCTTCACTCACGAGTGGTTCAACTCCGGGTCGCTTGTCGTGAACATCGGAGCGCGCATCGACGGCCTTACGGCTGTGATGCTTGTCGTTGTCACCACCGTTTCGTTCCTCGTGCAGATTTTCTCGCAGGGATACATGGCGGGCGACCCCGGGTACGGGCGCTACTACGCACACATGTCGCTGTTCACCACATCGATGCTGGGTCTCGTGCTCGCAGACAACCTGTTCATGATGTTCATGTTCTGGGAGCTGGTGGGCCTCTGCAGCTACCTGCTCATCGGCTTCTGGTTCCACAAGCCGAGCGCGGCCGCCGCGGCCAAGAAGGCGTTCATCGTCACGCGTATCGGCGACCTCGGTTTCCTGGCGGCCATCCTGTTGATCTGGGCCAAGGGTGGCACCTTCGACATCGCCGAAATCCACCAGCTGGTCATTACCGGCGCGCTTTCTGCCACAACGATTACGTGGTTCGGCCTCGGGATTTTCGCCGGGGCGGCAGGCAAGTCGGCCCAGTTCCCACTGCACGTTTGGCTGCCGGACGCCATGGAGGGCCCCACGCCTGTCTCGGCGCTCATTCACGCTGCAACGATGGTCGCGGCCGGCGTCTACCTCATCGCGCGTTTCTTCCCGGTCTTCGAAGCCTCGACGGACGCGCGGGAGTTCATGGCCTGGATTGGCGCCATCACCGCCATCGTGGCGGCGACAATCGCGGTCGTGCAGACAGACTTTAAGCGCGTGCTCGCATACTCAACCGTGAGTCAGCTCGGGTACATGGTGCTGGCTTTGGGCGTGTTCGGCTATGTGGCGGCGATCTTCCACCTCTTCACGCACGCGTTCTTCAAGGCGCTGCTGTTCCTGGGGAGCGGCTCGGTGAACCACGCCACCAACACCTTCGACATGCGGAAGATGGGCGGTCTGCGGACCGTGATGCCGGTCACCTTCTGGACTTTCGTCATCGGTTCGCTGAGCCTCGCCGGGATATTCCCGTTGGCTGGCTTCTGGTCGAAGGACGAGATCCTGAAGGATGCGTGGTTGGAGAACCGGGCGCTCTGGGCGGTGGCCTTCGTGGTCGCGTTCCTGACGGCGTTCTACATGTTCCGTGCGATCTTCCTGACATTCTTCGGCACCTACAAGGGCGGCGAACCGGTCGACCACCACGACGAGGATTCACACTTCCACGGTGACCCGGCGCACCCGCACGAATCCGGCTGGGTGATGAAGCTTCCGTTGCTGATTCTCGCCGTGCCGGCGATTGGCGCTGGCGTGTTCAACATGACGGGCATCACGCATGGTTTCGGTGACCTCATCAATGGTGCGCTCCCTGAGATCCACGCACACGCGCTGAAGTTCGACTGGTTCATCGCCATTAGTTCATCGATCGTGGCGGTTGCCGGCATCGCCCTGGCGTGGGCTATCTATGTCAAAGGCTATGTGCGTTCGAGCGCGCTCCGCGAAGCCTTCTACCCCTTCGCGCGGGTCTTCGAAAACAAGTACTTCCTGGACCGGCTCTACGAGGACTTCTTCGTTCGCACGGTCCTTCAGAAGGGCTGGAACCGGCTTCTCGAAGCCAATGACAAGTACATCGTCGACGGCATCGTCAACGGTTCTGGAACGCTCTTCCGGGAAGCCAGCGACCGCATGCGTGTTGTACAGAACGGCCAACTGCAGGCCTACGGGGCCGCGTTCGCGGTCGGCGTCATCGTCATCGTAGTCGCCGTATACACGGCGAACCCGTTGTAGGAGGAGGAGCCATGGAACTCTCAATCATCCTCTTCCTGCCCGCCCTGGCCGCAGTGCTTTGTCTGCTCCTGCCGCAGGCGCAGGAACAAAGTGCGAAGTGGATTGCGCTTGCCGCTTCGGTCGCGGCGTTCGCCGTGTCGATGGTCGTCTTCGTGCAGTTCGACCGCGACCTTGCTGGCTACCAGTTCACCGAGCGGCATACGTGGGTCGACATAGGCTCCTTCAACCTGCAGTACTACATCGGCGTCGACGGGCTGAGCTTGCCGCTGGTGGTGCTCACCACGTTCCTGACGATCGCGTCGGTGCTGGTTTCGTTCAGCATCACGATGCGGCCGCGGCTGTACTACGCCTGCCTGATGTTGCTCTCCACGTCGGTCATCGGCGTGTTCGTGGCGTTGGACTTCTTGCTCTTCTTCCTCATGTGGGAACTCGAGCTCTTCCCGATGTTCCTGCTCATCGCCATCTGGGGTTCGGGCCGCAAGGAGTACGCAGCGACGAAGTTCGTGCTGTACACGATCCTCGGCTCGGCGTTCATGCTCGTTTCTATCCTGGTGCTGGCGTTCAGCGAAGGCACATTCGACATCGAGGTGCTCGGCCAGAGCAGCTTCGAGAGCACCATCCTGCCGCTCAACCTCGTGTTCCTGTTCCTCCTCATCGGGTTCGCGATCAAGCTCCCGGTGGTCCCGTTCCACACCTGGCTGCCGGATGCGCACACGAACGCCCCGACGGCGGTATCGGTGATGCTGGCTGGCGTGCTGCTGAAGATGGGCGGCTACGGAATCATCCGCATGTGCGTCACCATGCTGCCGGAACAGGCGCAGCAATGGGACGTTTGGCTGGCGGCATTCGGTGCGTTCAGCGTGCTCTACGGTGCGTTTATCACGCTGCGACAGACGGACGTGAAACGGTTGGTCGCCTATTCGTCGGTGAGCCACATGGGGCTTGTGCTGCTTGGCGTGAGCGCGCTTGGTGACACAGGTCTCGTAGGCGCGACGTATCAGATGGTGGCCCACGGCCTCATCACCGGCCTCCTCTTCGTGTTGATTGGACTGATGTACGACCGGACGCACACGCGCGAGATTTCCCGCCTCGGGGGGTTGGCGCGGCAGATGCCACTGCTTTCCACGGGATTGGTGTTTGCGGGGTTCGGGAGCCTCGGCCTCCCTGCGATGGCGGGGTTCGTGGCCGAGATCACGGTTTTCCTCGGCGCATTCGAGCGCTTCGAATGGGCGGTACTCGCGTCCATATTCGGCGTCGTGCTTTCGGCCGGATACGTGCTGTGGACGTTGCAGCGGGTCACCTTCGGACCGGTGAAACACGAATGGGACGACTTACCTGACCAGAACCGCTGGTGGGAGCATTCAGCTGTTGCCGGGCTGGCTATCGTCGTTGTCCTGCTCGGCGTCTACCCGGCGATCCTCATGGATGTCATCGCTCCTGCCATGGCGAACATCGCGGCGAGGGTAGTCTAGTGAACTCTCTCGACGTCGTTGGACCGCAGCTTGCGGTGCTCATCACCGCTGCTCTTGTTCTCGTTATCGAAGCGCTGGTGCCGCGTTCCCGCAAAGCGCTGCCGTACATCGCGCTGGCTGGCCTGCTGGTTTCGGCCGCATGGACCACATCGTGGGTGATTCGCGACGACTATCAGACCATCTTTGACGGCACGTTCTCGCTCGACCAATACTCGGTGTTTTTCTACTACGTGTTCGCAGGCGTCACGGCCGTGGTTGTGCTGGCATCGGTCGATTGGGTTGAACGCGAAGGCCGCGGGCAGTCGGAATACTTCGCACTTGTACTGACCGTCTGCGCGGGGCTGATGTTCCTCGCCGGCGCGCGCGACCTGATCACGATCTTCCTCGCGCTCGAACTTTCGTCCATTCCCCAGTACATCCTCGCCGGGTGGGGCAAGGACAGGCGCTCCAGCGAAGCGGGCCTCAAGTACCTGCTGCTGGGCGCGATTTCTTCGTCGATTTTGCTCTACGGCATGGTGCTGCTCTACGGCGTGACCGGCACCACGGTACTCAGTGAAATCTCGGCGGCGATAGCCGATGGCGGTGAGTCCAACCGCTCGGTGCTCGTCCTGGCGATGGTGATGATGATCGCGGGCTTCGGGTTCAAGATGGCGGTCGTTCCATTCCAAATGTGGGTGCCGGACGTTTACCAGGGCGCACCTACCCCGGTCGCGGCGTTCCTTTCGGTAGGCTCCAAGGCGGCGGCATTCGCGGTCGTCATCCGCGTGTTCTTCGAGGCGTTGGGCGCCGACTTCCTCAACAGCGATTGGTCGATGATCTTCGCGGTTCTCGCGGCCGTTTCGATGACGCTTGGCAACGTCATGGCGATCGTCCAGACGGACATCAAGCGCATGCTTGGCTACTCGTCTATTGCGCAGGCTGGCGTGTTCATGATTGGACTGGCCGCGATCTCTGTTTCTGGCGAGGAGTTCACGCTCGGGGCGAGTGCGGTCCTCCTGTTCGTGGCTGCCTACGCATTCACGAACCTCGGCGCATTCGTCGGCGTTATCGCGATCTCGCAGCACATCAACAGCGACAAGATCGCCGACTACGCCGGCCTTTGGAAACGCTCGCCAATCATCGCCGGAGTCCTGGCACTCTGCCTCATTTCGTTGACGGGCATTCCGCCCACGGCAGGGTTCTGGGCGAAGATCTACGTGTTCAACGCAGGCATCCGCGCCGACCTGGCCTGGCTCGTCATCATCGCCGTATTGAACACCGTGGTTTCCGGCTACTACTACCTGAGCGTGGTGCGCCAGATGTTCCTCGGCGATGCGGAGGAAGAGTCGTCCTTCAAGATTTCGCCGACGGTCGGCATTTCGCTTGTGATTACCGCGGCAGGCGTACTGTTCATCGGTATTCTGCCGTCGCCGGTGATGCGTGCCGCGCAGGACGCAGTTCAGATATTCGGGCAGCAATAGATGGAAGCCACATACGACATCTCGGTCGAGTCCGCCGTTGACGCGCAGGGCGCCGACGTAACCGCGCTGCGCGAACTCGCCACGCGCGTGCTGGTTGGGGAGGAAGTCGAGGCCGGTTCGCAGCTGAGCGTGCTTGTCACGAGCGACGACGAGATGCGAAAGCTGAACCTCGCCTTCCTGGGAATAGACGAACCGACCGATGTGCTGTCGTTTCCGGACGAGGCCGATGGATTTTTCGATGAGGCCGATGCCCTACCCTATCTTGGCGATATCGCAATTGGCATTGAGACAGCCGTTGCGCAGGCCGAAGAGCACCAACATTCGCTCGACGCGGAACTTTCGCACCTGCTCGTTCACGGGATTCTCCACCTCTGCGGCTACGACCATGTGACCGGACCGGAAGACGAGGCCCGGATGCGCACCCGCGAGGAGCACTACCTCGGCAATCTCGCGTCCGTGCACGATCACAGCCACTAGTCCCGGATCGAGGCAGCGGTACATCTGTTCTATACTGGCTGAAACGAAAACCCACCGGGGGTGCGAGTGCTCTACGGCAAGTGGCGACCGCGCGGATTCGATGAAGTAGTTGGACAGGACCATGTAGTGAGCACGCTGCGCAACGCCCTGATCACGGGGCAGGTCGCGCACGCCTACCTGTTTAGCGGGCCACGTGGCACGGGGAAAACCACGACCGCGCGCATCCTCGCCAAGGCCATTAACTGCGCGAACCTCGTTGATGGTGCGCCGTGCAACACATGCAACGCTTGCACCGCCATTCAGCAGGGCGCGGCGATGGACCTCATCGAGATGGACGCCGCCAGCAACCGCGGAATCGACGACATTCGCGAACTGCGGGAGCGCATCGCCTTCGCGCCGAGCGACCTCGGGAAGAAGGTTTACCTCCTCGACGAAGTGCACATGCTTACCGATGCGGCGTGGAACGCATTACTCAAGACGCTCGAAGAGCCGCCACCGCACGCGTACTTCATCCTCGCGACGACCGAACTGCAGGATGTGCCGGCGACGGTCGTATCGCGTTGCCAGCGATTCGACTTCCTACGCGGCGGGACTGAAGCCATCGCGGGCCGGTTGCGCTTCATCTGCGAACACGAAGGCTTTGACATCCCCGACGCGGCGCTCGTGTTGATCGCGAAGCAGTCCAAGGGTGGGTTCCGGGACGCTATCACGCTGCTGGAACAGGTGGCCGCCCGATTCGGGAATGCGCCGACCGAGCACGACGTGCTGGAAGCGCTCGGGATGCTTCGCGATCACCGAAGCCTGCAAATGGCGGATGCTTTGGAAAGCCGGGACCTCTCCACGGCACTGGGGATTTCGGCCGACGTAGCCGAATCCGGCATCGACATGGGCAGATTCACGAAGTCCGTATTGGAAGAGTTGCGCGCCCGGCTCGTTGATGCAGCGGCCGCGCCCGGGGAGGACCTCTCCACGCTCGTGCGATCGATCGCGGAGCTTGCTTCGGCCGACTTCCGCCTCGACCCGGGAAACCCGGTGCCGCTGGAAGTCGCGTGCGCGAAGGCGATTCTCTTCGAACCGCCGCAGATGGTCGCTGCGCCCGTTGGCGCTGTCGCCGCTGCGCCAGTCCAGGCAAGCCAGGGTGGGCGGCCGCCAATCCAGCGGAACAACCGATCCGCTGCGCAGGACGAATCTATCGCGCCAGAGACGCCGGAGTCGGCTGCCGATCAACGCTTCTTGAAGGACCTTTACACCCGCTGCAGCATGGTCAGCACGTCACAGGCGGCGTGGATCAACGGCTCGTGCGAGCTGCTGGGCATGGACGAGGGCACTGTCCGCCTGGGTTTTTACTGGCCCATGCACATGCAGAAGGTGGACGTTGACTGCCGCGACCTGGTGGAAGGACAGGCTTCTGAGTTGCTGGGGCGTAAGGTGCGCATCGAAGTACAACTGCTGGACAAGAAAGCGCCGCAGGGCCGCAAGGCAACCAAGGGTGGCCATTTGGCGGAAGCGGCAAAGGCACTGGGCGCCACGCCCATCGGAAAGGAAGGTGACTAGTGGCCAAGAGTAGCGGACGGAATCGGTATCTCCGCCATGGAGGCGGGAACAAGGCCCCTGGTGGCCTACCGGGAATGGGCGCGGGACTCGGCGGAGGCGGTGGGGCCAACCCACTCGCGCAAGCCCAGGAAATGCTCGCCAAGGCGCAGCAGGAACTCGCCGAAGCGGAAGTCGAAGGCACTGCCGGTGGCGGAGCGGTCCGAATCACCATGAGCGGCGACCAGAAGATCATCGGCATCAAGCTCGAACCCGAAGTCGTAGACCCGGATGACGTGGATATGCTGCAGGACCTCATCATGGCGGCGATCGCTGATGCCTCTGAGAAGTCCTCGGCCATGCAGGCTGAGTCGTTTGGAGCGATCACGGGCGGGTTGAACCTGCCTGGCCTCGGTCTCGGCTAGCCCATGAGCAGCGGGCCGCGCGGCACCCCCGAACCGATTGCCCGGCTCATCGAGCAGTTTCACCGGCTCCCGGGCATCGGCCCGAAGTCGGCGCAGCGGCTTGCCTACCACATCCTTCGCGGCCCGGAGTCGGATGCGGCGGAACTGGCCGAGGCGCTCATGGAAGTGAAGCGGCGGATCACGCTATGTTCGGTGTGCTGTTACATAACGGAGCAGGACCCTTGCTGGTACTGCACCGATGAACGTCGCGACCGCAGCATCGTTTGCGTGGTGGAGCAGCCGCTCGATATCGCCGCCGTTGAGCGGTCCGGGGGCTACCGGGGGCTCTATCACGTGCTTCATGGTGTCCTGAACCCGATGGATGGCATCGGCCCGGACGAACTGCGCTTTCGCGAACTCCTGGCTCGTGTGCAGGATGGCACGGTGCAAGAGCTGATTATGGCCGTGAACCCAAGTCTGGAAGGCGAAGCGACGGCGATGTATGCGTATCGATTGCTCACGCCGCTGGGCGTGAAGGTGACGCGGCTGGCACGCGGTCTGCCGAGCGGGGCCGATCTGGAGTACACCGACGACCTGACGTTGTTGCGTGCGCTGGAAGGGCGCCAGTCCGTT
>CAZDZP010000099.1:0-8951 GCA_964509855.1 uncultured Anaerolineaceae bacterium
ATCGGCTGGGATTCCAAGGCTGCCATGCTGCCTCTGCTCATCATGGGTATGGGTATCTTCGCGGCCATCATCGGCACCTTCCTGGTGCGCACCAACGAAGGCGCCAACATGGGCCGCCTCCTCTGGGCGCTCCGCACCGGCATCTTCACCGCGAGCGGGCTTGTGCTCGTCGCGACAGCAGCGGCGCTGCTCGTTCTCGATCTGCCCTTCAAGCTGTTCTGGGTTGTGCTCGTCGGCCTCTTTGCCGGCCAGATAATCGGCACAGTGACGGAGTACTACACAGCATACGAATTCAAACCCACCCAACGGCTCGCCAAGACCGCTGAAACCGGCCCCGCCACCCTCATCATCGGCGGTCTCGGCCTCGGCATGATCTCAACCGCAGTCCCGATTCTCACGATCGTGGCCGCCATCTGGATCACCTTCGAACTGGCCGGGCTCTATGGCATCGCACTTGCCGCTGTCGGCATGCTTGCCCCGCTCGGAATCACTCTCGCCACGGACGCCTACGGACCCGTTGCTGACAACGCTGGCGGTATCGCGGAACAGGCGCACCTCCCCCCGGAAGTGCGCGAACGCACCGATGCCCTCGACAGCCTTGGCAACACCACCGCTGCCACGGGTAAGGGTTTCGCCATTGGTTCCGCCGTCCTCACGTCGTTGGCCCTCATGGTCACCTACGCCCAGGTGGTGGGAATCACCGCTATCGACATTCTTGTCGTCGACACCATGCTTGGCCTCCTCATCGGTGGCCTCATGCCCTTCATCTTCGCCGCGCTGACAATGGAAGCCGTCGGCCGGGCCGCAATGGCCATGGTCAACGAAGTCCGTCGCCAGTTCCGGGAGATTCCCGGCATCATGGAAGGCACGGGCAAACCAGACTACGCACGCGCCGTGGCTATCTCGACCGACGGATCCCTTCGCGAGATGGTCGTGCCTGGGGTTCTGGCCGTGGCCGTTCCCGTCCTCGTTGGCATCGTCATCGGCCCCGAGGCGCTTGGTGGCCTGCTCATCGGTTCAATCGTCAGCGGCGCGGTGCTCGCGCTCATGATGGCCAACGCCGGTGGCGCCTGGGACAACGCCAAGAAGTACATCGAAGCCGGCCACCATGGTGGCAAGGGTTCGGATGCCCACAAGGCAGCCGTGGTTGGCGACACCGTCGGCGACCCCTTCAAGGACACCTCCGGCCCGGCTCTCAACATCCTCCTCAAGCTCATGGCAATCGTAGCAGTGGTCTTCGGTCCACTCTTCGTCGGCTAGCGAGCTCCAAATCGTTCACACCTACCAGGAGGGGGCCGAAAGGCCCCCTCCTTCGCGTTTCGGTACAGTTCACTGCTTGTCGCCTTTGAGCGGCCACAGGAGCCATTCATGCCCTACAACCCCTACTGCGGCGAACTGGTGCGGTTGCGTGCGAGGGACGCCAGCGACGAGCCTCTGCTCTACGCGTGGGTGAACGACCCGGCGGCGACGGAGTACCTCACCATTCGCTATCCCATGTCGCATGCGACCGAACACGAGTGGATTGCCGCCAATCACCAGCCGGGCTATTCCACTGGCGACTTTGCCATCGAGACCCTGGAAGAGGGGAAACTCATCGGGAACTGCGGCCTGTACCAGGCGAGCGCCGAGAATCGCAGTGCCTCGGTTGGGATAATGATTGGCGATACTTCGTACTGGGGCCGGGGCTATGGCACTGACTCGATGCGAACGCTTTGCCGCTTCGGGTTTGAGATGATGAATCTCCATCGCATCGACCTTGAGGTAATCGACGGGAACGATCGCGCACGCTCCATCTACGAGCGGGTCGGCTTCGTGCATGAAGGTACCCGGCGGGACGCTATCTACAAAGGTGGGCGGTACCGTGACATACACATCATGAGCCTTCTCAAAGGCGAGTTGCGGTAACGGATTGCACCGTCAGCCTTAACCTTCGGAATGCTACGGTTTACGTAACCGGCAGCCGGCGACGCCCCTCGAGCGGAAGGCGAAACGCCCAGATTGCCACCTATGGGGTACGCAGCGGTAACGACATAAACGTTAGGCCATGGTCAACGGACAAGCACGGCTTTGTATCTATCGACAGCCCGCGGGTTTTGTGAAGGAATTCTCAATCAGGGGTTGACAGGCCGATCACGAACTCGCTAACGTCCGCAGGTGGCACCCGGCAGGGGCCGCAAATGCTCGGAAACATGCAAACTGCTTAGTGTGCGCTTTGCGCCAGCGGGGGAACCGTTTTTTGGGGTGAATTCGGCTTTGTGCCGATAGGGCGTCCTTCCGTCCGAATCCGTCAGCTAACCCCGTCTGCAGTAGGAAGGCCTGGCGAGCAGGTCGCTCGCTTCGAGGCTCCCGAAGTTGCCCTCGAACTTCAACATCTGTGTTTGGTGAAGACCAGAAGGAGTTCCCCTATGCCTGCATTGCAGGAAGCCCCCCCGAAGTCGTGTCCAAAGTGTCGCGGCTCAATCATTGTTGAACGCGACTGGTACGGCACCTACGGCAGTTGCATCATGTGCGGCTACGTCCACGAAGTGCTGACCAGCGCCCCGGTGGATCTCGCCGCCGAAGAGGCAGCCCTTCCGCAGCGTCAGCGCCGGCGCCAGCCGTCGCACGGCAAGCTTCGCCTCTAACCGTCGTCTTTCAAGCGGCCAAGAACCATCGGGCCCCCGGGTAGAAACCGGGGGTTCTTTGCGTTTGATGAATCCGGCTCTATCATTCGCCCCGCAAGAGGAGTAACCGCCGTGACATACATTCGTCTTTCGATCGCCAAGCCCCGCCCCGGCCAGGAAAAGCGGCTCGCCGACCTCATGGGCCAGGTGGCCGAATGGGTGAAGACTCAGCCCGGTTGCCGCGAGAGCTATTTGCTCGAACCCCACGATGACTCCGGCGAAGTTGTTCGCATTAGCGTGTACGAAGACGAGAAGTCCGCCGATCACGCTGCCACCGAAAGTCACCTACTTGCCCTGCGCTCCGAAATCAATCTTGCTTCGGAAGCGCCGCATGTGGAGCGAGGCTTCTTCTCCGTGGCCGAGCACCGCTAGCCGCCCGCGTAGAGGGTTGGCTGCAGCTCTCGGTGCCGCTCACCCCGCCTAGCAGGCGAATGCCGGTGCTTTATTAGGGTTCTCTCCAATACGAGACCAGACCATTTCCTCCTTATCCTGCCACAAGGCGTAAGGGTTCTCGTCGCAGTGTGACGAGAGACTTCACTAATGACCTTGCATCACGAACTACTGGTCCCGTTCGTGTGAAGCGCCTCGGAGGATCCATGACTTCACTCGATCAGAACGGCCGCAGCTTCCAACCCAGGAATACGAGTTCCCAGCCCGCCTATGCAGCCAGCCCCCGCACCGTGCGCGTTCTTCTCGTAGACGACCACGTGGTGATGCGACAGGCTCTCCGCATGCTCCTGGAAGCCCAGAACGAACTGGAGGTTGTCGCCGACGTCGAAAACGGCCGCGAAGCCGTCGCTGCTGTTGAAAAGCTGCATCCCGACGTGGTTCTGATGGACGTTGTTATGCCGGGACTCAATGGGCTGGAGGCGACCCGCCAGATCCGCCGCGCCAACCCCAGCACGCGAGTAGTCATGCTGAGCGGCTTCGTCGATGAAGACCAGCTGCTCGAATCCCTTCGCTCCGGCGCCTCCGGTTACATCGTCAAGCGTTCCGACGTTTCCGAACTCGTGCTTGCCATCCAGACCGTGCATCGCGGCAACAGCTACTTCTCCAGCGCGCTGAGCGAAGGCTTCGACCTCGCTGAAGTGCTCTACCAGGCGAAAAAGACCGACAACCGCACCGGCGTCGATGCCCTCACGCCCCGCGAACGCGAAGTGCTGCAGCTCATCGCCGAAGGCTATACCAACCAGGGCATTGCCAACGAGCTCTACATCAGCGTCAAGACGGTGGAGGCGCATAAGGCGCACATCATGACGAAGCTCCATGCGCGTAATCGCACGGACCTGATTCGCTACGCCATCCGCAAGGGCATCGTCCGCCTCGAAAGTGTTGAAGAGGCCCAGACCGTGGCCGACCAGCCAACGATGCTCGCGGGATAGTCCCTCCCTCGTTCCACTCACCCCTGGGGCCCGGCATTCGCCGGGCCTCTTTCGTGTATGCGAAGGGCGGCGTTGGGCACACGCACCGTCCTCCGCTGAGATGGATTGGGACGTGGGGGAACCCTGATGCCAACTTCAGGGAACCGCGCACTGGAGCGTGAGGGCAAACCCCTCCCCCCGAAGGGCATTTCCCGATAACCCGGCTGGAGCTTGCTTCCTAATCTGACATTGCATTGGGAGCACGACTTTGATCCAACTCACGCGCATCGATGGAACTCGCTTCTTCCTCAACCCCGATCTCATTGAGGTCGTGGAGGCGGCGCACGACACCCACATCACGCTCGTGAACGGGCACAAGTACGTGTGCTCTGAATCGCCAGCGACTATCGCCGAGAACATTGCAGAATTTCGCCGGAAGTCCTTCGGCGTCGTAGCCAGGGGCCTCTAAGCGTGGACATCGCAACTCTCGTCGGTCTTGTGCTCGCCTTTATCGCGATAGTCGTCGGGATGATTCTCGAAGGCGGCAATCCCATGAAGCTACTGAATCTCCCGGGCTTCTTCATCGTGGTCCTCGGCACAATTGGCGCCACTATGATCTCCCAGCCTATGTCGAGCCTGAAAACCTTCCCCAAGGCGCTCATCGGCGCCTTCAAGGGTGGCGCAGCCCACAACTCCCCGGAGACCGTCGAACTGCTTGTCGACATGGCCGACAAGTCGCGCCGCGAAGGTCTCCTCGCACTTGAAGCCCAGGTAGCTGAAATCCACGACCCCTTTCTTCGCAAAGGCGTGCAGCTCATGATCGACGGCACCGACCCAGAGCTCCTGCGCGAAATCATGGAAATCGACATCGAATCCATGAAGCACCGCCATGAGGCGAACTTCTCCATTCTTGAGTTCATGGGCGGTATCGCACCGACCATCGGCGTCCTTGGCGCGGTCATGGGTCTCATGGGCGTCATGACCTATCTCGATCAGCCCGACAAGATCGGTCCCGGGATTGCAACAGCGTTCGTTGCCACCTTCTATGGCGTCGCAACTGCCAACCTTCTCTTCCTGCCTCTCGGGTCAAAGCTCAAGAGCAACTCCAAGCATGAGCAGCAGTCCCTCAACCTCGTGATTGAAGGACTCATGTCCATCCAGGCTGGCGACAACCCCCGCATTGTGCGCGAAAAGCTCGAAGGGTTCCTTCTCCCCTCCGACCGAAACCGGGCCGGCGACTCGATGGCTGATGCCGCATGAGCCGAAGGCGCGCCCAGGACGAAGTCAAGCCGGAAAACCACGAACGGTGGATCGTTAGCTACGCCGACATGGTCACGCTGCTCTTCGCGCTCTTCGTCGTGCTCTACGCGATGGGCGACTCCAATCCCGAAAAGATCGAGAAGGTGCGCACGTCAATCAACCGGGCGTTCGACGTTGGTGTGCTCACCAGTACTGACGGTGCCTCACCAATTTTCGAAGGCGGCGGAGGACTGGGGCCTTCGCTCGGTGAAATGCGAGCCACCAGCCTCGCGAACGTCCGTGAGGGGCTGCGGCCATTCACGGAAAGCGGCGCGCTCGGTTCAAAGATCCAGGTCCGCACCGACGCTAGCAACATCACCGTGAGCCTCGCTGACGACCTGCTCTTCGCATCCGGCAGCGCTGACTTGCGTCCCGGTAGCCAGGACGTTTTGCTCGCCCTCGCCACCACGTTGAAGACGATGCCGAACAACCTTCGCGTTGAGGGGCACAGCGACAACGTGCCTACGAACAGCGCCGACTACGAAACGAACTGGGAACTCTCAGCTGCCCGTGCCAACCGCGTGCTGCGCTATCTCGTTGAAGAGGCAGGGCTGCCGGCGGAACGGCTCTCAACAGCGGCCTTCGCGGAAACGCGTCCAATCGGTGACAACGCCACTCCTGAAGGGCGCGCCCTCAACCGTCGTGCCGACATCGTGATTCTCTTCCCGAGCGCAGCCGAACTCGCGGAAGTCTTTAGCCCAACAACTGCGGAGACCGACTAATGCTCGACAAGAAGCTGCTTGCAGGCGGCGCTGTACTTTCCATCGCCGGGTTCTGGTTTGGCGTGAAGCCCCAATTCCTGGATTCGGCCCCGCCACGGCTCTACACCGAGGAAGAGATCGCAGCGGCCCCGCGCCCGACGCTCACTATCAAGGAGATGGTCGTCAACCTGCACCCCTCCGAATCAGCGCCGCTCGCGTACGCCAAGGTCGACATCGCCATCGAGTTCGCGGATCCCAACCGCCTCTACCTCGGCGCCTCGCCCGACGCCGTGCTCAGCAAGAACGAATCGCTCGCGCATGAACTCGAACCCGATATGCACAAGATCCGCGACGCGGTCATTCGCGTCGTCGGCAGCAAGAACCTCGAGCAAGTGTCCACTCCCCAGGGCCGCGAAGAGCTCAAGACCGAACTCCGCGACGCCATCAACAAAGAAGTCCACGACAGACGGGCGGAGAACGTGTTCTTCGTCACCTTCATCACGCAATAGGGCGCATTCACATGACATCAGCACACGACGTGGTTTCCCAGTTGCTTTCCCCGGTCCAGGCCGACGTCCTTCGCGATGCCGCCGCGAACGCCTGGGAGAATGGCGCCCCGGCACTCGCGACCATCCTCGGTCAGGCGCCGGAACTGGCAGATGCGAATGCGCGTCTCGTTATGCCAGACGAACTCCTGGAGGAGTTCGCCGAACCGCACATCGCGCTGACGCTCTCCGTCTCCTCGGCTGACCAACAAGCCATGGCCTACATGGTCTTCTCTACTGCTACCGCCGCCCTGTTCTTCGATACGACCGCCGACGAGCCGGAAGACGAACTGCGGCAAACGTCCGTGGTGGTCTCTACCGTTGTCGGTCAGCTCATCCAGGGCCTGAACAATACGACCTTTGGCGATTCCCCCACTGGCCTGGTGCTTAGTATTGATGACGTCGTTCCCGGTGCGATGGAAGCCATCCTCCAGGAAATGGACGAGCCGTGCATGTATCTCACCGCGGTGCTGCACGCAGGCAGGCCGCTCCCTGTTGGATTCGTCCTCGGCGGTACCTTCCTCGACATCGTTTCGGCCGGGTTCAACGCTGGTTTTGCCGACGGCGTCGATGCTCGTTCGGACGAACGGCGGGTCGACACAGGACATTCGCCAGCGGAGGCCAACACGGCCGCTGAAGTGACTGGTGACGCCGGATTCGCGCCGCCCTCCAGTGACGGAGGAACAAGCCTCCCGGAGCCGATGGTGGTCCGTTCGACGACTTTCGCCGAACCGCCGCCACCTGCGACGGGCGCTGAACCCCGCGTCGAACGGGCTCCCACCCCCATTTCCGCCGCGCCGAAGGCTCAGAAAGCACAGTTCGGACCCATCCCGGAGCCGGCGTTCGCACCGGCGCCTTCCAACATCGACCTGCTCGCGGACCTTCAGATGCGCGTTTCCGTCGAACTCGGCCGAACGCGAATGAGCGTCACCGATGTCCTGGCCCTTGGCGCAGGCTCCGTCGTCGAACTCGACAGGCTCGCCGGCGAACCTGTGGACATCCTTGTGAACGACCGCATCGTCGCTCGCGGCGAAGTTGTTGTCGTCGACGAGAACTTCGGTGTGCGAGTCGTGGAAGTCCTCGCCCGCTCACGGGAACTCGGCAAGGCGCTCTAAACAATGCAAGACGTCGACAACCGCAAGCGCATGATGTGGCTCGCCGGTGTCGGTGGCGCGCTGGTGCTTGGCATCCTCTTTGTGACGATGTTCGCCGGTGGCCCTTCCACGGGCTACGACCCCGGGGTCTCGCTCCGGCCCGAGGAGACTTCCCTTGCGGGGGTTGGCCAGCCCGCTAGCGCGGCAGAGGAACCAGCGACTCCGCAAACGCAGGCGTTCAGCCTCGGGGCGGGGGATATCTTTTCGTTGGCCTGGCGCCTGGCCCTGGTGGCGATAATCGTGGCCGCTTCGCTCTTTGCCCTTCGCTGGTATGCGCGGAAAACCTCCGGCCCGAAGAGCCAGACCGGGTTCCTGCGCGTGGTGGACACGCTGCCCGTTGGTAGCGGACGCACCATTCACCTGGTCGCCCTCGGCGATCGCGTGATCGTGGTCGGCGCCACACCGCAGAGCCTGGGACTTCTCAACGAACTTACGCCCGAAGAGTCGGAGGGAGTCCTGCTCGAGTCTCTGCATGCGCACGAACAGCCTTTCGGCGCCTTTGCCGGCGAACTCATGAAGAACTTGCGGCACTCGAACACGGCCCGGTCCCTCCGGCACGACGTCGCCCTGGAGGAAATCCGATGATGCGACGCGTACGCCGCCGCAGGGTCTTCGCGGCCCTTGCTCTCATGTCGCTCGCGCTGGTGACGCTCACCGGTTGCGTGGCACAAACCGTACCGCAGACCGGTCCGGGCCAGGTGCCCATGGACACCAACAACCCGGGCAACGTGAGCGCCGCCATCCAGATTCTGCTGCTCGTAACGGTGCTCAGCCTGGCGCCAGCCATCCTCGTGATGGTCACCTCGTTCACGCGAACCATCATTGTGCTTTCGCTGGTGCGAAATGCCATTGGCATCCCGCAGCTGCCGCCGAACCAGGTGCTGATTGGCCTCGCATTGTTCCTTACGGTTTTCGTGATGGCCCCCACCATCAAGGTGGTCAACGAAGAGGCGATTCAGCCCTACATGAATGGCCAGATAACGCAGGAACAGGCGATGACCAACGCTGAAATCCCGCTGCGCGACTTCATGTTCTCGCAGGTGCGCGAATCGGACGTGGGGCTCTTCATGCGGCTAAGCGGCAACCCAAAGCCAGCAACCGCCGACGACGTACCTACCTATGTCCTGATTCCTGCCTTCATCATCTCGGAGCTCAAGACGGCCTTCCAGATGGGCTTCGTGATCTTCGTGCCCTTCCTCATCATCGACCTGGTTGTCTCATCGGCCCT
>CAZDZP010000100.1:0-8856 GCA_964509855.1 uncultured Anaerolineaceae bacterium
CCTGGCGCACGAATGGGCGCCCACGCAAAAGCTACACCGGAGCTACGAACTGTTCGCGCGTTATGTAGCGCCGCACTTCCAGGGATCGCTGGACCGCATCAACACGGCGCAACAGTGGGCCGCGGCGAATAGCGAAGCGCTGAACTCGAACGAAGTGAGCGCGGTGGTGGCGGCCTTCAACACGCTTGGGTCAGCCGCGCCGGAAGTGGTGCACGGGAAGAAAGTGGAGAAGGGATAAGCGAGTAGGGAGGAGTTGGTGCGCCCGGCAGCTCTCGGCGGCAAGCCGCTGCGTTGATGGTAGAATGCTGGGCATGACAGCACCGCAGGAAGTCGATATCGGGACGCTCATCGAGAGTCGTCCGGACATATACGGCGGCCGTCCCTGCCTGGCCGGGACAAGGTTCCCGGTGCTCCAGGTTGCGTCGGACTTCCGAAGCGGCATGGGTGCTGCGGAGATCGTGGCCACCTATGAAGGGCTCGATGAAGCCCACGTGCACGCCGGGATCGCGTACTACCTTGCGAACAAGGAAGCAATGGACGCTGAACTTGAAGCGGAGCAGTGTGAGTACGAAGACGGTCTGCGCACGCAGGCAGCGTCAGCGTAGATAGCTGACGTTTGCGGCTCTACATGGATCATGACGCGTCGCGAGTTGCGGTCATCGACGGCCTTACCCGGCGCGGCATCGACGTCCTTACTACCAGGTCGGCAGGCAACACGCGCCTTGCGGACGATGGACAGCTGCGGTTCGCGTTCGAGAACGGCCGAGTTTTGTACAGCGCAAACCGGCACGACTTTGCGAGGCTTCATTCGACATGGATGCAGGCTGGCCGGGAACACGCAGGCATCATCGTTCGTGCGCGACAGCGCATTGACCCTGGCGAAGAGATCCGGGCGCTGCTGAGGATCGCTGAACACCACGAGTCGAAGCCAATGACGAATGCATTGCTGTTCCTGGAAAACTGGACAGGGTAGCTCTCCCACCACGACCTTCACCGCGTTTGGTGTATCGTTTGCCTGTCGCGAAGAATCGCGGCCATTGATGAAACGCAGGTGAAGCAACGATGGTGTACCGCCCCCGACGCATGAAGTTTGGTGTTTTCCTGGCCCCGTTCCACCGCATTGGTGAGAACCCCACCCTCGCAATCAAACGCGACATGGCGCTGGTGGAGGAGCTCGACAAGCTGGGCTTCGACGAGGCGTGGATTGGCGAACACCACAGCTACGCGCGGGAAATCATCGCGGACCCGGCGATTTTCATCGCGGCGGCGGCGGAACGGACGAAGAAGATCATGCTCGGCACGGGCGTGACCTCGCTGCCCTATCACCACCCCTTGCTTGTGGCCGACAAGA
The DNA here is from genome assembly GCA_964509855.1 of uncultured Anaerolineaceae bacterium. Lineage (GTDB taxonomy): Bacteria > Chloroflexota > Dehalococcoidia > Tepidiformales > Tepidiformaceae > CAZDZP01. The sequence continues at coordinate 1,352 of CAZDZP010000100.1, forward strand.
TGGTCCAACTGGACCACATGACCGAAGGCCGCGCGATGCTCGGTGTCGGCCCCGGCGCCCTCACGAGCGACGCGTACATGATGGGCATCGACCCCGTGACGCAGCGCCCGCGCATGCACGAATCGCTGGACGCGATTATGCAGCTGCTGCGCGCCGAGGGTGCGGTGAACATGAAGACCGACTGGTTCGAACTGCGCGAAGCGCGGCTGCAGCTCGCGTCGTACTCGGACCCTCACCTGCCCATCGCGGTCGCGGGCACCTTCACTCCAACCGGCCCGACTGCGGCCGGGAAGCACGGCATCGGACTGCTTTCGGTCGCAGGCGCCGCGGGCGCTGGCTTCGAAAACAGCTGGGGCTGGGCCGAAGAGGCCGCAGCCGAATCGGGGAAGCAGATCAACCGCGCCGACTGGAAGGTCGTCGTCCCCATCCACGTCGCGGAGACGCGTGAGCAGGCGATCGAGGATGTGCGCGAGGGCTATGCGATCCGCGCCTACGTGGGCGACCGCAAGGTGCCGGACGGCGGCATGACGCCGGGCACGATCGGAGGTCCGGGCATCGACATCGAAAAGACCATCGAAGACGGGCATGTGCTCGTTGGCTCGCCGGATGACGTCGCGGACGGGATCGAGGCGATCGTACAGAAGGCTGGCGGCATTGGCGGCATCCTTGGGCTGGTGCACGAATGGGCGAACTGGGAGAAGACGCTGAAGAGCTACGAGCTGTGGGCGCGCTTCGTGGCGCCGCGCTTCCAGAGCCAGCTCGATCCGCTGTACACAAGCCGGGACACGATCGAAGAGAACATGCGCGATGTGTGGCGCGGGGTGCCGCAGGCGATGGCGAAAGCCTTCACTGATGCGGGCAAGGAGCTCCCGGATTCGCTCAAGCCGAAGGAGAAGGTGGAGACCCCGTAGCGGCGACCCACTGCGGTCGCGGGGGATGACTCGTACGTCGAGACAACGCGGCCGATGCCGCCCCACTCGGTTCGTGGCCCAGGTCGGAACAACCATGGCTTCCGATGCGCCTCTGGAGAGGCGCGGCTACAAAGCATCCCGGCAAGCTGTGCCCAATTCGAAACGTCGCCGTGCGCGTGGGTTGTGTAGGCTTGGCTCCCTCGACTTGAGACTGGAGGGTGCAGGCACATGACCGATATCACGAGGATTGACCCCACGGAGCCACCCGGACCGCGCATGAGCCGCGTCGTTGTTTACGGCGACCTTGTGTACGTGGCCGGGCTCACCGCCGCAGACGCGTCCCAGGATATCCAGGGGCAGACGCGGCAAGTGCTGGAGCGCATCGACGAGTACCTGGCCAAGGCCGGGACGGACAAGTCGAAGCTGCTGCAGGCGCAGCTGTGGATCACCGACATGACGAACTTCCGGGCGATGAACGAAGTCTGGAACGGCTGGGTGGACCCGGACAGCGCGCCGGTGCGCGCCTGCGTGCGGGCCGACCTCGCGCGTCCGGAGCTGCTCATCGAGATTATGGTCACCGCAGCAAAGTAGGAGTTCGACGTGCAGATTGAGCGGATCGGACGGACGAATGAGCCCGCGCCGTTGATGGCGCATGCGGTGAACGGGCGCGGCATCGCGCGCATGTGCTTCACCCCGTGGGAGCCTGACCCAACGCTGGAGGGCCAGGTGCAGCAGGTGTTCGACCGGCTGGACGAGTACCTCGCGAAAAGCGGCACGAGCAAGTCGCGGCTGCTGACGGCGGAAGTGTGGCTGCGGGACGCTGCCGACTACGAGCGCTTCGTGCCGCTGTGGAACGCGTGGGTGGACCCGGAGAACCCCCCTGTCTTCGCGTTCAGCGAAGCGAAACTGGGCCGCGACACGGTGATGGTGGAAATAAAGGTGAGCGCGGCGATGGGCTAGCGCCGCTGCGGGTACGGGGCTTCGCGGCCGACCTTAAAGGAATGGGCATTCGCTCGACCTGGTACCTGGCCATCGTGCTGTTGTTTGTGGCCATTGGGATTGGCTTGCCGGGCAGTGCCGCGGCGCACCCGCAGGGCAACGACACCATCAACCGCTACGTGCGCGTGGAGCTGTACCGGGGCGAGATCCACGTGCACTACGTGGTGGACTATGCCGAACTACCCACCCTCACGTGGTCGTTCAACGCCGACAGGGATGGCGATGGGCATCTCGACGCCGGCGAACGGGATGCCGAAATCGCGAGGCTAACCGAGAGCATTGGCAGCGGACTCGTGGTGACGGTTGGGGGCGAAGCGGTCGAGATCGAACCCATCGCCGGGAGCATCGAGACCTTCCCCGGCGATGCCGGACTCGACGTACTTCGCGTTGCGCTTGCCTACCGAGCCGGTGCAGCCCCAAGCGACGACCTCGCAGAACTCGTGGTGCAGGACAACAACTACGAAGGCCGCCGTGGTTGGCGAACCTTCACGCTGCGGCCCGGCGAGGGAGCGGTGTTCGAAGCCCATGCGGGACTTCTTGAGGATCCAAGCGCCGCGCTCACCCTGTTTCCCGAAGAATGGGTGCAGCTCGCCCCCGTTGATCGGGCGCTCATGATTGGCTGGCAGCCAGCAAGCGGACAGTCGGCGCCCGGCGAGGTTGTGCTCGACACCATCCGGCCAGCGACCGAGAGCGGCGGTTTCGCGGGGTTGCTTTCGCGCGGCGGGACCCCGTGGTGGGCAGTGTTGGGCCTGTTGCTGGCATTCGGTTTCGGGCTCGTCGATGCGCTTGGGCCGGGCCACGGGAAGACTGTTGTTGCGGGGTTCGTAGCGAGCACGGGCGCATCGGCGCGCCAGGCAGTTGCCCTGGGGCTCGTTGCCGCGATTACCCACACGATCGTCGTGCTCAGCATCGCGTGGGTAACCATGCTGGCCGCGTCCACGGCGGTGAGCAGCGAATCGGGCGGGGCGCTGCGTCTGGTGGCAGGCCTGGGCGTCGCCACGGTGGGGCTGGCGCTGCTGGTGCACCATCTGCGCCACCGCGGGCACGAACACCCGCTACGGCCGGCAATGACGACTCGCGGCGTTGCCGGGGTGGGCATCGCAGGTGGACTGGTGCCATGCCCGGTTTCGCTGCTGGTAATGCTGGGCGCGGTTGCCAACGGAGACCTGTACTACGGCATGGGTCTGGTCGCGGCCTTTGGGCTGGGGATGGCGGTCATATTGGCTGGCGTGGGGATGGCCGTCAGCGGCGCGGTGCGGCTGCGCTGGAGTATGGGGGAGGGTGCGAAGGCCGGGTACGCGCGAAGGCTTGCGAGTGCGCTTCCGACGGCGAGCGCCGGGGTGATGGTGGTGGTCGGCGTGCTGGTGGCGACAGCGTAAAGGGCGAATGGTGGCGGGCGGAGCGGTTCCCCGCTACGTTGGGCGTTGCCGATGGACCAGTTCGCCACCATCTTCCTCGCACTCATCTTCGAGACGACGCCGTTCCTGCTGGCCGGTGTGATCATCGCTGTCGTTGGCGGGGCGTGGCTGGAGCGTTCGCTGGAGACGACGGCGATGCGTTCTTCGGGGCTGAGCATGCTGGCCGGTTCCAGCGCGGGGTTGTTGCTGCCGATGTGCGACTGCGGGTCGCGGCCGCTAGCGCACCGCCTGGCGCTGGCGGGGCGACGCGAATTTGCTGTTTCGTTCATGGTGGCGGCGCCCGTCATCAACCCGATCGTGATCGTGACGACGTGGCTGGCGTTCCGGGATGTGGACCTGCTCGTGCTGCGGCTGGGACTGACAGTGCTGATGGCGTTCGCGGCGGCGATCGTGCTGTCGCGGCTGCGTGGGCCAATCGCGCTTCCGATTGCGGGGTCCGGCCACGACGACCACGACCATGACCACAGCGGCGGCTATTCGCTCATGCCGGGGCAGATCCTCCGCGAGTTCTTCGAACTCTTCCAGTTCCTGGTGATTGGCTCGGCGATGGCGGCAGCGATCCAGGTCTTCGTTGACCAGAGCATCCTCACCAACTCACAGGGCGTCTTCCTGACGGTTGGGGCGATGATGCTGCTGGCCTTCATGCTGAGCATTTGTTCCAGCGTGGACGCGTTCGTGGTCTCCGGACTCGGCGGAACGCTGGGAACGGGCCCAATCCTGGCCTTCCTGGTATTCGGGCCGGTGGTGAACCTGAAGAGCATGCCCCTTTACCTGCGCTTGTTCAGCGTGCCCGCCGTTATCGCTATCGTTGTGTTGGCGATACAGATTTCGTTCGTGTCGTCGGTCGTTGTGCAATTGAGGGGTTGGTAGATGGCAGGCAAAGCACTCGCGGGACTTGGGGCGGCGCTATTGGGCGTGTTGTTGGCCGTGCGTCTCGCTGATGGGAGCTACACCGCGCTCGTGCAGGCATGGTACGAACCGGTGCTGGTTGGAACAGCGGTGGTTTTGCTCGCGCTGGCGGCGATCGTATCGGTGCAGGTGGCGCGGGACAGGTCGTGGTGGAAGCTGGAGGCGAAGCCCGGCGCGATGGTGATGATCGCGCTGGCGGCGTTGCCTGTCGGACTGGGGCTGCTTTACCAACCAGCGCCGCTGGGCACGAAGAGCCTGGAGACGCTGCAGGACGGCGGACGTTCATCGCTACAGTTCAGTTCGACGGCTGCGGGGTCGGACGCGGCACAGCGCAACGTCTACCAGTGGGCCTACGAATTCGCGAACACGGAGCCAGCGCAAATCCTTGGTGACCCGGTGGAGGTCACGGGCTTCGTGTACCACGCCGAGGGCGCACCCGAAGGCGTCTTTTCGGTGGCGCGATTCGTTGTGGCATGCTGCGTCGCGGACGCTCGCGGGTACATTCTGCCTGTGCAGTGGGGTGAGGCGGCGGCCTTGTCGAACGACCAGTGGGTGCGGGTGAGCGGCAGAGTCGCGACGGACCCGGATGGTGCCCTGGTGATTCTCGCAGAAACGGTGGAGACGATTGAGATCCCGGCCAATCCCTACATCTATCCCTGACGAGAAGCCGGCGCTACTGATGCTCGCGGGCATCTCGGCACTTTGCGTGGCCGTTTTCGTGGCGGCAGTGGTGCTTGGCGACCAACGGCGTTTCGAAGTGGTGGCGTTTTCCCCGGACCAGGGGGAGACCGTTTCGGCCACAGCTCAGTTCATTTCCGTGACGTTTAGCAGCGAGCCGCGGCGCGAAGCAGTGGAAGAAGCGTTCCGCATCGAACCGGAGGTGCGTGGTGTTCCGCGCTGGCGGGGGCGCACCTACGAGTACGTGCTGCGCGAACCGTTGCGAGCGGGAAGCTACGAAGTCACGGTGGCGAGCGGCACGCTGGGCAGCGCCTCCGAGGAGCTCCGCGAGGGGTTCTCATTCGGGTTTGACGTGCGGGAGCCGGGCGTGGCGGTGATCGTGCGCGAACCGGGGCTGGAGCGGCTCGTCGAGATGCGCGAAGGGGAGGAGCCGCGCGAGCTGGCACAGGGCCCGCGCATCCTGGACTACGGGATTTCGCCGGATGGGCGGCAGGTGGGCGTCGTCATCGCGAACGACACGGAAGGCACGCGGCTCGAACTGCTCGACATTGGGAGCGGGGCACGACAGGTGGTGGTGGACACGCCGGAGATCCAGGTTGCGAGCGTGGCGTGGTCGGCAGATTCGCAGGCGTTGCTTGTGGTACGCCGCGACCGGCTGCCCGGCGGCGAGTTCGGAGTACCGCGCGCGTGGCTGCTGCGTATCAACGGAGAGTTCGTGACACCGATTGACCCGGAAGGGGAGCCATCCCTTTCGCCAACGTGGTCGCCGGACTCGCAGGCAATCGCGTACGTGGCGCCGGCGACCGGGCAACTGGTGGTGTTCAACCTGAGCACGCAAACGGAAGTGAACCTTGGGCAGCCGCGCAGCCCGCTGTTCGCGTGGTCGCCGAATTCGCGGATGATCGTGTTCGAAAGCGTGCCCACGGTAGAGGGGTCGAATCCGCCGCAGCCAATTCGCGTGAAGGCCATTGATGACAGCGTCGACCAGAGCTTTGGCGTACCGGGCGAAACGCGCTCCCAGGGACGCTTCCTGGACAATGACACGGTGCTGAGCCTGCGCCGCACGGTAGGCACCGGGGGCCGCGGCACGGAGCTGTTGTTCGAATCGGTGGAAGAGGGAAGGCTGCAGCGTTCGGTGTTGCTCGCGCCCGGAACGGATATCGTGCTCGGCTACGACCTGGACCCTTCGCTCACGCAGGTGGTGTACACGGTTCAGGCGGGGGCCACGGTGAGCACGATCGTACTGAGCCTGGAAAACGGTCAACGAACGCTGATGGAAGAGGCGGGCACCCGGCCGAAGTGGCTGCCCTGAGAACGACCCGCTAGTTCGTGGGCGGCGGTGGTACGGCCTGGGCGGGGCTGGTAACGCCGCCATCGCGCTCGTTTAGTTGCGAACCGGTGTTCTCACTGTCGATGAACGCGGTCACGGGCTTCTTTGGGTCGCTGCGGGGGTGCTCGCCGGAGGCGGGCTTGTCTTCGATTTTCTCCACTTCGGGCTTGGCCGTGGGAGTTGGCTCTGCCGTCGGCACCTCGGTGGGGGTAGCGGTGGGTACGGCGGTTGGCTCTTCCGTTGGGGTTGCAGTCGGCTCGATCGTGGGAGTTGGCGTGGGAATGTCAGCAATCGTGGCCACGGGAGACTGCTGCTGGGATGCAGCCAGTACGACCGCCGGTTCTTCGGTGGGTTCTTCGGTCGCCTCGGCGGATACGGGGGCTGGCGTTTCGCCAGCGATGCCGGCGCCAACGCTGGAGGCGGCGGTTGGGGATTCGGGTTGGCCAGTGGCGGACTTCACGGCATCAGCGGGCTGAGCCGCGGGAGTTACCGAGGGGCTGGTCACGAAGAGAGCGTCGAATCCAGAGGGCTCTGAATAGGGAAACACAGCCATTAAGCCACCCACTCCCAAGAGGAAGAGCGCGGCTGCTGTTGCGAGAGTACCTACGTTCCAGGGGGACCAACCCCGGTCTTCGGTATCTGCGGATTCCTGGTTCGGCCTCAAACTCATAAGCGATGGCTTCTCCCTGAGCATTGTCGCATTAGGGGAACCCGAATTTGATACGGGTTGTCCCCCATCTTTGACCTACCCAAACAGTCAGCCGTCGCCACCAGACGGCTGACACGCCCAGTCTACTGCATAAAATGCTCAAGTGCGCAATCCGTTAACGGATTGCCGGGAGCTTATGGCGTGTAGCTACGCGGGGCGGAACACCGGGATGGGGTAGTCCCCTTCGTCCTGCTTTTCGAATTCGACCTTCACGCGCATGCCGATCTTGATGTCCTTCGTTGGATCATCGACGCCGACGATGCTGGTGAGGATGCGAAACCCTTCGTCCACATCCACATAGGCGATGGAGTAGGCCCCCAGTTCGCGGAAGCCGGGTACGCCGCTCTGGCGGACAACGGAGTACGTATACACCGTGCCAAGGCCCGCGGATTCGCGCCACTCAAGGTTCAGGCCGCCTGTCTTTGGGTTGTGCAGGCGGGGGTAGAAGACGACGTCGCCGTTATCCTTGTCTACCTGGTACATGAGCTTTCCGTTCTGGGCGCCTTCCCAGAAGGGCTGGGTGTGGGGTTCGGGGAATCGTGGTTGGGGCC
>CAZDZP010000101.1:0-8803 GCA_964509855.1 uncultured Anaerolineaceae bacterium
TGCGCATCAGGCTCAACCCCGTGGAGTTCAGCGCCACCGCGTTCAGCAGGTCTTCGCGTGGCACCACCATGGGAATGAGCGACTGCCGCACCGGCTGGTTGAAGGCCATCGCCGTCCCCGCTACGAACGCCGTCGCGAACACGTGCCACACTTCGATGAAGCCCGCCAGCACCGCCACGCCAAGGAACACGTGCGTCGCGAACGTCACCCACTGCGTGGCCATCAGCACTTTCTTCTTGTCCGAACGGTCGGCGATCGCGCCCGCCAGCAGGCCGAACAGCAGGATGGGCACCAGCCGCGTCGCGATCACCAGCGAAAGCGCCAGCGCCGAATCGGTGAGCTGCAGCACGAGCACCGCGCGCGCCACCTGGTCCATCCACAATGCCGCCGAATGTCCCACCTGCCCGAACCACAGGTAGCGGTAGTCCCGGTGGCGAAGGGCCCGGAAAGTCCTGGCATTGCGAAGGCGTCGCACGCCCGCGATCGTACGCTCACGCGAACGTTAGGGGAACGCGCCCACACTGCCGTCTGGCCCGCTGCTAACCGTGCGTTACGATGCCCACCATGGCCGATGGACCCCCTCCCGCCGGCGAACCTTCACCCCCCAGCGTGCGCTCCACCGCGATCCCCTCTGCGATCCCTATCGGCGGGGGACTCGCCGTTGCCGCGGCCATCGTCGCCTTCGGGTTCATCGGTTCCCGGCTGCTCGGCCTGCTCCGGACCGTCGCCATCGCCGATACCTTCGGCGCCTCCCCCGAACGCGACGCCTGGCAGGTCGCCTTCCTCATCCCCGACACCATCTTCCTCGCGCTCGCCGGCGCCGCGATGGGCAGCGCCTTCATCCCCGTCTTCGCCCGCCTCTACCGCAACGACGGCGAGGAACGCGCCTGGCAGCTCGCCAGTTCCGCCCTCACGCTCATTACCACCGCCACCGCCATCCTCTGCGTCATCGCCTTCATCGCCGCGCCGTGGCTCGTGCCCGCCATCGCCCCCGGCCTCGGTGAGGACACCGGCAACCGTGACGAACTCGTGTCCGAAGCCGTCGACCTCACTCGCATCATGCTGCTCTCGCCGCTGCTCTTCTCCGTCAGCGGCATGATCACCGGCATCCTCAACGCGCGGCAGCAGTTCTTCCTCCCCGCCCTCGCGCCGATGCTCTACAACCTCGCCATCATCTTCGGCGCGCTTGTGCTGGCGAAGGAATGGGGAGTCACCGGCCTCTCCATCGGCGTCGTGCTCGGCGCCGCGCTCCACCTCGCCGTGCAGGTGCCCGGACTCGTGCGCGAACGCATGCGCTTCCGCCCCCACTTCGACCTCAGCGACCCCCACACCCGCGAAGTCATGCGACTCATGGCCCCGCGTGTCCTCGGGCTCGCGGCCATGCAGCTGAACCTCTTCGTCACCACCTACTTCGCCAGCCGCGTCGGCACGTCCTCCATCAGCGTCGTCTCCTACGCGTTCATCATCGCCCAGCTGCCGCTCGGCATCTTTGGCATGGCGCTCTCCACCGCCGCCTTCCCCCGCCTCGCCGACCACGTCGCCGCCGGCGACTTCGACGAACTCCAGCGCACCGTCTCGCGCGTCCTTCGGCTCATCATGTTCCTCACGATTCCCACCGCGCTCGGCCTCGCCCTGCTGCGCGACCCCGTGACCGTGCTCCTCCTCCAGGGTGGCGCCTTCACCGCCAGCGATTCAGCTGCCGTCGCCCTCGCTCTGGGCTGGTACTGCCTCGGCATCGTTCCCCAGGCTGGCACCGAAATCCATAGCCGCGGTTTCTACGCCCTCGGCGACACCCGCACGCCCGTGCTCACCACCATCGTCTCCGTGCTGGCGAACGGCATCCTCGCCGCCTTCCTCTGGCAGGAATTCGGCTTCGCCGGCCTCGCCTTCGCCGCCTCAGCCGCCGCGTGGACCGAATGGGTGCTGCTCGCCGCTCTCTACCAGCGCCGCACGCCCGGCAGTACCCTCGTGCTCGACCTCGGCCACGGCGCGAAGGTCGCCCTCGCGGCCGGCGTCATGGGGCTCGCGGTCGCCATGGCCTCCGCCGGCTTCGACTCCGGCAACCGCCTCGAAGCCCTCATCGCCGTCGTTGGCCTCGGCGGCGCGGGCGCGTTCATCTTCGCCGCCCTCGTCGTCGCCCTCCGCTTCCCCGAAGCCGAAGAACTCTTCGACCGTATCCGCAGCGTCGTCCGTCGCGGGACCGCCGAGTAAAGCGAAAGGGCCGCAGACTTGATGTCCACGGCCCTCGGGCGGGGGTGCTGGGGATTGCTCAGCTGCTTACCGAGTCTCCCGGGGTTGCCTCAGTTGCGAACCACCGGATTGGGGGCGAGTAGCCCAGTTTCGGACTGGATAACCTGGGCGCACTCTGCAAATGCTGACCATTCGTCATCGGTGATCACGATCGTGCGATCAGTACCGGAGTACTGGACGGTGGAGAGCGTTTTCACTTCGGTTCCCGGCAGGCCACCATCATCTATGCACGCTTCGATGGCATCGAAGAGCATCCCGACTGCCGCGGGAGAAGGCTCACCGCGGCTGAGAACATAGTCCTCGGCCACCGGGTCGTAGTGCTTGGCCAGGCAGTCAGCTGCGGCGTCCGCCAATGCCGGGTCGGGCGCTGCCCCGGCTTCGCTCGCTGGCAGGCTGTAGCGGATGCTGGCGAGCCGCAGGCCCTCGCCCGGTTCGATGACCGCGTCCAGTCCCGCATCCTCCATGCACGTTCGTGCCTCTTCGAGAGCGGCGTCAACGGCAATGGTGGTATCCGGGCGCTGCGGTGTTGCGGAGGCTTCCTCGCCTCCCCGGAACACAAAGAACGCTGAGCTGAGTGCGAGGAGCAATGCTGCTCCTGCGATGCCTGATCGAATCTTGGTTGTCATGTCGCCCTCCTTGTAGGACTACTGTCTCGATATCGGTTCGTCGCTGCTTACAAGCTGTCGAAAGTCTCGAGCGTCGCACTGGTTCCACCACAGCAATTGATTACGTGATAGCCATATGCATACGGTGTCCAGTACGCGGTGTTGTATTGGTAGGCAACAGGTGTGTTGCCACCAACAAGTGGCCCGGCTGTGCAGTCGTATGCTTGTGCGACTGGTTTCCAGGGGCAGTGAGTCACCCGAAACGTGCTGACGGTACCCTGCCCCTGATGTTGGGTCAGAGACCCGGAGTACGTGGTAAAGGGTACGGATGTTGCGCCCTGGTAGCTGACACCGCCGTAAGTGCCGCTGGCTGTTGGCCCGGCCGCAACAGCCAGTCCGCTTGTCAACAGTAGTCCGGCTAAGGCTAGTCCAACAATGCTTGATTTCAGGTACTTCGTTTCGAACTTCCTTCTTGTGTTTCCGTCGCTCGTTGATGTCGCCGCAACCGTGGGGAGCGGTGGGCGATTCAACCCATCCGACGACGTCGATAGCACCGAGAGAGGTCAACTTTGGAAGAATTCCTTCGCCCTGTTGGTCCCATTTGTCTTGTTCCCCTCGATGGTTCTTATTATAGCATCGTTGATGCTGAAGATTTTAGCCTGACGTGCGGGAATCGGATTGTTGGGTCGCAGCAATCATTAACGGGCCGCGTTCGAGAAACAGGCGGGGATTCCGCACCAGCTCGGACAGAGATCAAGGGCTATTGGTCAAACGGAACCAGCCGGTCCCCGGGGAATCCATCTTCCAAATTTCCCTCCACTGCTGCGCCACACAGCACTCCCGGTGGAGCCACGCCCACGCCACCGCCGCCCCACGACTCTCCGCCACATCCGGCGGCGTCACCTTCGCTCGCGCCAGCCGCGCCTGGTTACGCACCGTGTGTAGCGATGTCGTCATCGCCTCCGCCACTTCCGCATCCGTACACCCGGCCGCCTGCAGCACCAGCACAAGCGCCTGCCGCGGCGGAAGGTCCTCGGAATGGAACTCCCCCAGCCGTTGCAGCCGCTGCTCCACCTGCGCCCGGGAATCAACCGGCATTCCGTTCTCCGTTCATCTTTACTATCGAAAGTACGCAAACGAACCTGTGGTCAAGCTACTGGCCCCGCTCTAAGCATGTCAAACGCCCCGCCGTTGCAGCCTTCGCCTCTTGACCCCATACTTTCGCACAGATGTTCGCATACGTTGCCATCCCCAACCCCCGCCCGGGAAGCGCGACATGAGCGCCCTCCGCGACCGTCTGCGCGGCGCCCTCAGCCAGCCCCTTCGCGGCGAACCCGCCGTCCGCAACGACAGCGTCACCGAATCGCTCGACCTCTCCATCCTCGGCGGCAATTGGTTCCAGGGCCCCCACGGCCCCGGCTACGTCGTCGAAAGCGTCTACGAAGGCGGCTTCACCCACGGCAACCTGCCCCTCCATCGCGCCCTCGATGCCGACATGGCCCACCTCGCCCGCCAGTGCAAGGACCCACGCCTCGCCGAAACCTCGCCCGCCCGCCTCCTCTTTATTGATACGGAGACAACCGGCCTCGGCGGCTCCGGTTCCATGGTCTTCATGTGCGGCGTCGCCCGCTTCGAAGGCGCCACCCTCAAGCTGCGCCAATACCTGCTCCCCGGCCCCGCCTACGAAGGCGGCCTCCTCGGCGGCGTCGCCGAAGAACTCGAAGGTAGCGGCGCGCTCGTCAGCTACAACGGCAAGTCCTTCGATGTCCCCGCACTCGAAGCCCGCGCCGTCCTCTCCCGCACCACCCTGCCGCTGCGCACACGCCCCCACCTCGACCTGCTGCATCCCAACCGCCGCCTGTTCAAGGGCATGTTCGCGTCGCACCGCCTCCCGGAAATGGAGGTCCAGCTCCTCGGCTTCGAACGGCAGGACGACGCCCCCGGCTCCGAAGCCCCCGAACGCTACTTCCGCTTCCAGCGCACCAGCGACCCCACCCACATCGCCCCGGTCCTGCGGCATAACGCCTGGGACGTACTCTCTCTCGTCGCCCTCACCGCGCACCTTGCCGAAACCTGCGGCGGCGGCTCCGGCCCGCTCCAGGCCGCCCGCGCCGCCGAGTACTCCAGCGACTGGTCCGCCGCCAACGCCCACTACGAACGCGCGCTCGAAGCCGCCAGCGCCCGCAACGAACGCTGCGAAATCCTCGAAAAGCTCGCCCGCAACGAAGCCCGCCAGGGCAATTGGGACGCCGCCGCCCGCTGGTGGCGCCTGCTCATCGCCGAACCGCGAAGCCGCCGCCTCGTTCCTTATATAGAGCTCGCCAAGATTCTCGAACACCGGACGAAGGACATCCCCGCCGCACTCGACGTCGTCGAACAGGCCACCGCGCTCGTCGATCGTGGACTCGTCCGCCCCGGTTCTCCCGGCACCGAAGCTAGCGCCGAAGCCCTCCAACACCGCCACGCCCGCCTCCTGAGCCGCGTCGTCCCCGCAAAGTAAGCCCCTTCGCGGGCTCCGTTTGAGTTCAAAAAGCGTCTCTTTTGGGCCTGTGACACTTCTGTGACATCTTCGCCCTTCGCCTGTGACAGCCACCCCGGAGCATTGCCGCATCAATCCCGCTGAAGGATGCCAACAATGCAACCTGTCACAATGGACGCCGTGGCAATGAGCACCCGCGACTCACGACAAACCGACTCCGAATCCCAGTGGTACGAACCGGGCGGTCCCGGTCGCGCCTTCTTCGGAGTCCTCGGTCGCCCGCGCACTTACCTGGCCTTCGTGTACACGCTGGCCGTTGCCTTCGCGCTCGGCGTCACGTGGTTTACGGTGCTGGTCACGCTCATCGCTGTCGGTACCGGCCTCACCATCACGCTCGTTGGCATCCCCATCCTCGTCTTCACGCTCTACGCATGGGGCTGGATGGCCGAACTCGAACGGGTCGCCTCCAACAGCCTCCTCTGCACATCGATACCCCCCATCCGCTACAACCAGCCGACAAAGCCCGGCTGGTGGTCGGCGCTCAAAGCGCGGCTGACGTCAACGATCACGTGGCGTTCGTTCGTCTTCGTCTTCCTCGTCCGCTTCGTCCAGGGCACGGCCGTCTTCGCGCTTGGGGTGACCTTCATCAGCATCCCCCTCGGCTTCCTCACCGCCCCGCTCGTCGCCGAAATCGGTAGCGGCGTCGACCTCCTTTTCTGGCGCGTCGAAAACTGGTACATCGGCCTTATCTTCGCCATCGCAGGCATCCCGGCCCTCGCCCTCGCGGCCCACGCCAACAACGGCATCGCCTGGCTCTCCGCCCGCCTCACCGAAGCCTTCCTCACCACCCCGGAGACCTACCCGGCCCCATCCCAGCCCTACGCCGCCCCGGCTCCTGCGGCACCGATCGCACCGGCCGCCGCCCCCGTGCCCGCCGCCTACGCCGCGCCTGCGGCTCCCGCCGAAGCCGCGACACCGTCGCCAGCGCCCGCCGCCGCCGCGCCCGAACCAGCCCGGCCCCCCGGCGTCATGGCCACCGTCAGCACCCAGACCAACGATGTCCTGGACCAGCTGAAGGTCGCCACCCGCGAAATCGGCGGCCAGGCGAAGTCTGCGTGGACCGATTTCGAACAGCGAACCAGCGCCGCCGTCAAAGCCTGGAACCAGCCCGCTACCGCAGCACCCCCGTCGGAATCACCCGAAACCGCGACACCCCCGGCGCCCGCAGAATCCGCATCCGACCCTCAGCCGGCCGCCACGCTCGAAGCCCCCGACCTCCCGTCCGAATCAGAATCGCCCGCCGCCCCCGCAACACCCGAACTGCCGGTCTCCGCACCTTTCGGCGGCGGACCACCGTCCGAACCGCCAGCCGCCGAAAGCGCGCCCGCCGACCGCCTCCCTATCGTCGAAGTCGACGTCGTCGCCCGCATCGTCCGCATTGACGGTCGCGAACTGGAAGTCACCCGCCGCGAATTCGACCTCCTCGCGCTCTTCGCCGCCAACCCCGGCCGCGCCTTCAGCCGCGAAGAGCTGCTCGACCGCATCTGGAAGAACGAATACGACATCACCGACCGCACGATCGACACCCACGTGCAGCGGCTCCGCAAAAAGCTCGGCGCCGCCGCCGAAAGCATCCAGACCGTGTGGGGCGTCGGCTACCGCTTCGCCCCACCTTCGAACGACGACTAAGCGCCGCGCGGGAGAAGCTACTTCGCCGCCGCGAGCAGCTTCTCCTGCAGGGTCTTCGCCGTCACCACGCCGTGCTCGAGGAAGTCGCCGACAACCTCCGCGAACGCCTCCGGCGCTTCCCGCGGGATGCCGTGGCTCACCCGGCTGAACACGTGTAGCGTCGCGTTCGGCAGGCGTTGGAAGTCCGCCAGGTTGGCGGTCAGCAAGCCGTCCGCCGCGCCCGAGATGACCAGCGTCGGCGTCATGATCTGCGCCAGGTCGTCGCCGCGGCTGTAGCCCACCAGCGCCTCCCACGAGCCTTCGAAGTGCCCGTCACTTACGCTCAGTGCGCGGTCGACCGCCGACTCGATGTCGGCCGGGTCGTTCACCCGCGCCGTCGTGATCATCCGTTCGCGAATCATCTGGTCGCGCGCGTTCTCCCGTCGCAGCCGCGCTGAACGCTCGTGGATTTCCGGCGGCGATTGCACCCCGTCCGCCGGCGCCGGCGCGACCAGCACCAGCTTGTTCAGCCGGTTCGCGTATTCCAACCCCAGCTCCATCCCGATGACGCCGCCCATGCTGTGCCCGACGTAGGTGAAGCGGTCCACGCCCAGGTGTTCCATCAAGCCGATGATGTCCGCGGCGTATTGCGCGATCGTGTAGCCGTCCGCTGTGTGCCCGCTGTCCCCCGCGCCCCGGCTGTCCATCCAGATACAGCGGTAGCGGTCCTGCAGCCGCGGCGTCACCTTGGCCCAGCTATCGTGCGAACCCGTGTAGCCGTGGTGGAACAGCACCACCTCGCCCTGCCCCGCCTCGTCGTAGAACAACTCGACACCGTTAATCGTCGCCTTCGCCATGAGTCACCTCCGTAAGTGCCGCGCAGTCTACAACCTGGCGTCCCGCGATGGTTCCACATGGTGTAACCCATGAGTAAAGGTCGGGCACAGGGTATTGCGCCCCTTCCCCCCGGAAATGCTAGGGTCGGCGCATCATCATGGCCAGGTCATTAATCCCGTTCGTTTTCGTCGTGCTGGCGCTGTCAGGGGCAGCGTGTGGCAACGGCGCGGAGTCGAGTTCTCCATCACCGGCTTCCACCGAGCCGCACGTCACCATCGTGGAGGTCGACGGCGAAAATCTCCTTCGCCTGGTCGGGGACGAGGACGCCACGGAGCCTTTTGCCACTGCGATCGCTGACGGAATCCTGACCTATGCGGAATACGAGGCGGGCCTCCTGGAGTACACCCGCTGCATGCTTGAAGCGGGTATCGAGGTAAGCCCGAAGTTGCAGCCAGACGGAACCCACATGATTACCAATCGGATTCTCACGCAGGATCATTCCGTTGCGCTGTCGTTGTCCGAGCCCTGTAGTCGCGCCTTCCAACCCTACATGATGCTCTGGGCGGGATACGAAGCACCGGGTTACCAGGACTTGCTCGTTGTCGCCCGAGCAGAGGTAGCCACATGCCTTCGCGAAAACGGGGTCGACATCGCCCCGGACGCCGCCAGTGACGACTTCAAGGTTTTCTCACAGGACATCGAAAGTGCTGAATTCCAGCTACTCCACCGCTGCCTCCGTCCCGTACAAGAGCGGCATGGGCTTGAAACGTGGCTGCCGTAGCAAGTCCCCAGGCGATGACACGATTGTCCCACAGGTGCTAACGCCCTCCCCCTACAACAACTCCTCGATCGCCCCCACCACTTCCGGGTCGTCCGGCTTCGTCATCGGCTCGATGCGCTTCACCACGGTTCCTTCGCGGTCCACCAGGTACTTCTGGAAGTTCCACTTCACGTCACCGCCAAT
>CAZDZP010000102.1:0-8759 GCA_964509855.1 uncultured Anaerolineaceae bacterium
TGTCGCGCACGTTCGTCACCCAGTCGCGCATCGCTTCGTTGATGGCGTCCTTCAGCGTCCGGCTTCCGCTTTCCACCGAGACCACGGTGGCGCCCAGCATCTTCATGCGGAACACGTTCAGCGACTGCCGCTGGATGTCCTCCGCGCCCATGTAGACCACGCATTCGAGTCCCATCATGGCGCAGACGGTGGCCGTCGCGACCCCGTGCTGGCCAGCGCCGGTCTCGGCGATGATGCGCGGCTTGCCCAGCCGCTTCGCCAGCAACGCCTGCCCGAGCGCGTTGTTGATCTTGTGCGCGCCAGTGTGGGCGAGGTCTTCGCGCTTCAGCCAGATGCGCGCACCCCCCGTTTCGCGGCTGAGCCTTTCGGCGAAGTAGAGCGGGGTTGGCCGCCCAACGTAGTGTTTCTGCAGCTCCGCCAGTTCCGCGTGGAACGCCGGGTCGTTGCGAGCCTCGTCATAGGCGAGTTCGAGTTCTTCGTGCGCCCCAACGAGCGTCTCCGGGATGTACCGTCCGCCGAATTCGCCAAAGCGTGGCGAAAGCGCTGTATCAGTGGCCATTTGCCACCCCCTTTGCTGCTGCGATGAATGCCTGGATCTTGGCGATGTCCTTCGTCCCGTCGGTCTCGACGCCGCTGGAGACGTCGACGGCCCACGGCTCTACCAGTGTGAGGGCCTCTGCTACATTCGCCGGAGTAAGCCCGCCCGCGAGCATTAGCGGCAACCGCTCGGCCGCTTCCACTGCGATGGTCCAGTCGAACGCTTCGCCGGTGCCACCCCGGGCCGCTCCGCTCGCGGTATCGAGCATGATGCCCCGCGCGTACCCTGCGACGGCCCTGTCGGCGATGTCGTCTGCCGATGTCCCCGGCCCAACATGGATCGCCTTGAACACGGGTAGTTGAATTTGTTCAATGTAGTCCTCGTTCTCGGCACCCGAAAGCTGCACGAGGTCGAGCTTTGCCGCAGTGGCGATGTCATTCACATCGCTTGCCTGCTGGTCGGCGAACACGCCGACGATGAGCGGCCTCGCCCGCAGCAGCGTCTCTTCAATGGCTTCGTTCCACGCGCCGAACCAGCTCCGGGCGGTCACGTCGCCCCGCGCCGGTCCGTCGATGCGCACGGGCCCGTCCTGCTTGCGGTACTCGTGGAGCGCCTCCACGACGTCGAAGCATTCCTGTGGGCTGACCTTGCGCCGCGACTCGGCGAACATCAGGCCGATAAAGTCGGCGCCTGCTTCGGCTGCGGCAAGCGCTGTTGCCACATCGCGAACGCCGCAAATCTTGACTCGGCTCACGCGGCTATCCCCGCACCGAGGTAGGCCAGCGCATCCTCAACAATCGTTTCCAGCGGCCGCGATGTGTCCAATGTCAGCCGTTGCCGCGTCGGCTCGCGGGTACCGGGAATCGCAAGCCAGTCCACCCGTTCGCGCGGGTTCGTGAGGAGCGCTTCTCTCGTGAGCAGCCGCCTCTCCACTTCATCAACGTCCTCGCAGCGGGTCTCGATCATGAAGTACGTGGCCATATGATGGCGCGCCAACCCTCGCCCCTTCTCTTCAATGACGGGCCAGAACGCCGGGCTGTCCATGATCACGGAATGCCCCTGTTCCATCAGGCTGTTCGCCAGGTCCCATGACGCTTCGTACGAAGCCGGCCCCGCGACTTCGGCCGGTATTCGTGTGCGCACAATCGCGCTCATCACCACGTCCTTGTCCAGGTGCACGGCGGGGATACGCGGGGCGAGCGCCCGCGCCAGCGTTGTCTTGCCGCTCCCCGGCTCCCCGTGCATCTGGAGAAGCATCACGGTGTTGTACCTACGGGCACGCCGCGGAGTTCGCCGATCTTCGCCGCCGGGTCGGCCGCGCGCATCAGCGACTCCCCAACGAGAACCGCCCCCGCCCCGGCCGCCTGGAAGCGCTCGACGTCTGCACGTTCGGAAATCCCGCTGAGGGCCGCGAGCAGCACACCGCTGCCTGCCATGCTGGCGAGCCGATCCGTCGTCCCGAGGTCCACGCTAAAGTCGCGCAGGTCGCGGTTGTTGATACCGATAAACGTTGCCTCTGCGGCCAGCGCCCGTTCCATTTCGGCGGCGTTGTTCACTTCTACCAGCGGCTCCATGCCGAGCTCGCGGGCGAAGTCCATCAGGCCACGTAGCGAAGCGTCGTTGAGGCAGGCCACGATCAGGAGCACGGTGTCGGCGCCCCACGCGCGCGCCTCCATCACCTGGTACTCGTCCACGATGAAGTCTTTGCGCAGAATCCCCGGACGCTCACCCAGCGCATCCACGAGGTTCCGTGCGTCGCGCATGTCCTGGAGCGTGCCTTTGAACCACTTCGGCTCTGTCAACACGGAAATGCCCCCCGCGCCCGCCTCGGCATAGGTCAGCGCCTGCTGCCCGGCGTCGATGCCCGGGGCGATGTCACCCTTGCTCGGCGAAGCGCGCTTTACCTCGGCGATGACCGCTATCGGCGCGTCCGCGCGAAGCCTCGCCGGGAAGTCGATGAGCGAAGGGGCGTCCGCCAGTTGCCGTTGCAGTTCGGCAAAAGGCACGCGCTCCTTTGCCTCACGGATATCGATCCGCCGTTGCGCGACGATCGTGTCGAGGATCGTTTCTTCGCTCATGCGCTGAGTTCCTGCGTGAGTGCGATGTACCGGTCCAGCACCTGCCCTGCCTTACCGCTCCCGATGGATTCGCGCGCCGCCTCGACGCCGTTCTTCCAGTCGCTGGCGATGCCGGCAGCAACCAGCGCGGCGGAAGCGTTGATGAGCACGAAATCGCACACCGGCCCCTGGGTGCCGCCGAACAGTGCGCGCATTGTCTCCGCGTTTTCGGCGGCCTCGCCGCCCTTCACCGATTCCAGCGAATGCGCCGGGAGACCGAAGTCCGAGGGCTGCAATTCCTGCTCCGTGACCTTGCCATCGCGAACGACCCACGCCTGCGTCACGGCAGCGGGGCTGATTTCGTCCATGCCTTCCGATGATCGGACGACGATGACGGGGCTCACTCTGCGCAGCGCGAACGCTTCCGCCACGAGCGGAGCGTGTGTCAGCGACGAGACTCCAACGAGCCCCGCGCGCGGCCGTGCAGGATTGGTAAGCGGGCCGAGCAAGTTGAAGATCGTGCGGACGCCGAGTTCGCGCCGGGCAGGGCCAACGAACCGCATCGCGGGGTGGAAGCGCTGCGCGAACACGTAGCAAAAGCCGCATTCGTCGATGACCTTCGCCACCGCTTCTCCGCCGAGATCAGTCTTTGCGCCCAGGGCCTCGAGGACGTCCGCGCTGCCCGTTTTCGACGACATCGCGCGGTTACCGTGCTTTGCGACGCGACCCCCGGCACCGGCGACCACCAGTGCTGCCGCGGTCGAA
The DNA here is from genome assembly GCA_964509855.1 of uncultured Anaerolineaceae bacterium. Taxonomy (GTDB): domain Bacteria; phylum Chloroflexota; class Dehalococcoidia; order Tepidiformales; family Tepidiformaceae; genus CAZDZP01. The sequence continues at coordinate 3,361 of CAZDZP010000102.1, forward strand.
ACGTTGAAGGTGTCGACGCCGTCGCCGCCGGTGCCGACCACGTCAATGACGTCATCAACCGGGATGACCTCCGCGTGGTCTTGCATCACCGTTGCCGAGGCAGCAATCACGTCGGCGCTTTCGCCACGAGTCCGGAGCGCGGCGAGGTAGGCGCCAATCTGCGCGTCGGTCGCCTCGCCCTTCATGATCGCTTCCATCGTGCGGCCAGCCAGGTCGGCGGTGAGGGCGCCTTCGTCGATGAGCGCTTTGAGCGCTTCCTGCATTACCACGTGCCACCCTCCATGCGAAGGAAGTTGCGTAGCAAATCCTTTCCGTGTTCGGTCGCGATTGACTCCGGGTGGAACTGTACGCCCTCCACCTTTAACTCCTTGTGGCGCACGCCCATGATGACCGCACTTTCGGAGCGGGCCGTCACGTCCAGTACCTCCGGTTGGGTTGAAGGTGTGCCCGCAAGCGAGTGGTAGCGCACCGCCTGGAATGGCCGGGGGAGGTCCTTGAAGACGCCCTTCCCGTCATGGAGGATGCGCGACGTCTTGCCGTGCACGATTTCGCCGGCGCCTTCGACGGATCCGCCGTACACCTCGTAGATGCACTGCAGCCCAAGGCAGACGCCGAGCACCGGCACCTTGCCCGCGAAGGCGCGAACCACGTCGCTGGAAATGCCCGCGTCCTTGGGACTGCCGGGGCCGGGCGAAATCACAACGTGGTCCGGGTTGAGTGCAATGCAGTCGCCGACAGTCACCTGGTCGTTCCGGTGCACGACAACATCAGCCCCCATCTCCGCCAGGTACTGGTAGAGGTTGTAGGTGAAGCTGTCGTAGTTGTCGATCATCAAGGTGGTCATGCGTCGAGGCCCTCTTCGTTGTGCAGGTCGTCGGAAATCGCCATCAGCGTTTCGGAAAGCTCCTTCGGGGTGAAGCCGAAGCCCCGCCGGTCGAGCCTGAATTTCTCTTGCAGGTAGTCCGGCGTCAGCCCGCTCAGCATCCGCAAATTGAGCGGATAGGCCGTGCCCGGTTCACCGAGTAGCGCCACCAGGTAGTATCCGTCGCCGGCCGAGCGAGTGTAGGTGGCGGTCTCCTCCATCAGTGGCACGAGCATCACGTCGATGCTACCGCTGCGATAGAAGCGCACGCCAAGATGCTGCACCTGCTTTTCGAGCGCGGTCATGTAGTGGCCGCCTGTTCTAGCAGTTCGAAGACCTTTGCCGGGTGGTCAGCCTCGAAGTCCGGCGAAGCGTCACGAAGGAGTTCCACTTCCAGCGTTCCCCAGAGCGCGGCCACCGCACGGCAGCCTGCATTTCGCGCCGCGAAGACGTCGGCCGGACTGTCGCCAACGAGGTAGACGTCCTCCCCCGGGTCCATCGCCATGCGATCCAATGCCGTGAACACCGGCTCCGGGTCGGGCTTGTGGTTCTCCGTGTCGTCGTAGCCCACCACTACCTGGAAGTGCCGGAGGATGTCGGTCTCCGTCAGTTCCTCGATCGCGCCCCACGAGATTTTCTGCGTCACCACGCCCATGGGGATGTCGTGTTCGGTGAGGATCGTCAGCAATTCCGGGATGCCGTCGTGCGGCTGCACCCGTTTTGGATTGCCGAAGTAGAAGTCGCGGTAGGCAGTTACAAAACGCGGTCCTGCGTCGCCAAGCAACTGCTGGCCCAGCGCCTCGAGCGATCCGCCGCGATGGCTGGCCCACAGTTCGCGGCCAACGATGCTTCCCCCGACGGTCGTTCGATAGGCGTGTTCCAGCGCGGCCATGCGCGCATCGAAAGTGTCGAGCAGCGTGTCGTCCAGGTCCCAGAGCACTGCCCTCATTCCGGCCTCCCCGGCATCGGGATGCCCCGGTCCTTCAGCACCGAATCGAGCACCGCCCACGCTTCGATGGCGGCCGGGAAGCCGCTGTACACAGCGACCATCCGCATCGTTTGCACCAGCTGTTCCGCCGTGACTCCGTGGTTGAGCGCCCCGTTGAGGTGCGAACGAAGCGGACCCGTCCTCCCCAGCGCGCTCAACATCGAAACGACCATCAGGCTGCGTTGCTTGCGGTCCAACGCCGGGTGGCTCCAGACCTCGCCCAATGCGAAATCGACGACGTCTTCCGCCAGCCCGGGCTGCGTCGTGCGCATCGTGTCGAAGGCGGGAACGGGGTCTCCGCCGCGAAGTGTTCGCAACACGTCGAGTCCCGCGTCGCGCCGCGAACCCGGCCCGGCTGGAGCCGAGGTCTGCGCTGGACCCGCTGCGACTTCGCCCTCCTGGCCAGTCTCCTCCGTCATGAGCCCGCCGAGGGCTTCCATGATGGCCGCCGTCTCGTCGGGCCGCTCGCGGAAGCCGAGCGCGGTGAGCACCGCCTGGCGAATCGGCTCCTCCATCGCGATGGCGTCCAGTTCTTCGAGCGCGAACCAGCCAAGCCCCACGCCGGGTGTTGCGACAGGTTCGCCGCGCCATTCGCTCGGAGCGTAGAGGTTGAAGATGGCGACGCCGCTCGTTTCCCTCAGGTAGACGGTTTCCACGAAGTCTTCCTCCACGGCCGGGGCGGCGATGCCAAGCTCCTGGAGCATCAGGTCCATGGCCTCGTCAATATCCGGGTGTTCGGGCAGTAGCTGCCCGCCCGGCAGTTCCCAATGGGAGTCTGGCCGGGCACGCAGGAGCAGCAGGCGCCCTTCGCGCACCACAAGCGCTCCCAGCCGGATTACCTGTGCCATGTGGACCTCCTCAGGTTGTTCTCATCGGCTGGGACGAAAGCAGGCTCGTCAACAGGATGCGGAGTTGTGGGGGCAGAGGCAGACCGGGCAGTTCCTCGATCGTGAACCATGCGCCCGCGTCGCCTGGCACTTCGCCATCCCAATCCCACACGCTGTAGAACCCCGAGAAGCGTTCCCGGTCGTCGCCCGGCGCGCGGTAGTCGAACGCTCCCTGCGCCCACATCGCCGTCGCTTCTATGCCGAGCTGATCCCAGAGCTGTGCTATGAGTTCGTGCTTGCGATGGTCCGCCAGCCTCCCGAAGGTGCCGCCCGGCAATGTCCAGCCGTCGCCCACGCTGCGCAGGAACACATGCGAATCCCGGATGAGAATCGCGTAGACGCAGTCCGGACGTCGATCGCTCATGCTGAAAGCTCCTAGCCGTACCCAAGGCTGCCCTGCGGTGCTTCCGCTGCTGCGATCTCCGCCTGGTCGATGGCACGCATCACTGCGTTCATCTTGTGCACGGTCTCGAAGTATTCCGCCTCCGGGTCGCTGTCGTAGACGATGCCGCCGCCAGCCTGGATGTAGGCAACTCCATCCTTATAGACGAAGGTGCGGATGCCGATGCAGGTGTCCATCGTGCCCGCGAAGCTCGCGTAGCCCACCGAACCACCGTACACGTAGCGCTTTTCGTTCTCCATTTCCGCGATCAGTTCCATTGCCCGCACCTTTGGCGCACCGGAAAGCGTGCCCGCCGGGAATACCGAGCGGAAGGCGTCGAACGGCGTCCTGTCGTCGCGCAGCTGCCCGGACACGTTCGAAACGATGTGCATCACGTGGCTGTAGCGCTCGATGTGCATCAGCGAATCGACCTTCACCGAACCGGGCTTGCAGACCCGGCCCACGTCGTTGCGGCCGAGGTCCACCAGCATGATGTGTTCCGCGCGCTCCTTTTCGTCAGCGAGCAGTTCCGCCGCGAGCGCTTCGTCTTCTTCGGGCGTGGCGCCGCGCCGGCGCGTTCCGGCGATCGGGTGGTTCACTACAATGCCGTCTTCGACCCGCACCAGAAGCTCCGGTGAGGCGCCGACGACCTGGAATTCGCCCATGTCGAGATAGAACATGTACGGCGAGGGGTTCACCTTGCGTAGCTGGCGATAGATGTTGAAAGGGTGCGAGCCCGTTGGCCGCGCGATCCGCTGACTTGGTACCGCCTGGATGATGTCGCCAGCAATGATGTGCTCGCGCATCTTCTCCACCATCAACTCGTACCCTTCGCGGCCAACGTTCGACTCGCCCTTGCTGGATCCGCGAATGATGAGGTCGAGGTTGTCTTCCGGCAACGGCACCGGCCGGTTCGTCAGCCGCTCACAGAGGTCGTCGATCTTGTTCGCGGCCTGCCGGTAGGCGGTTTCGATGTCGCCATCGAGCCGCACGTGCGCGACCACCTTCATCGCGTGGTGAATGTGGTCGAACACCACCATCGTGTCGCAATACAGGAATAGCGATTCCGGGAGCCCCAGTGGGTCCTCCTGCTCGCGTGCCATGCGCGGTTCCCAGTGGCGAACGGCATCATATGCGACATAACCGATGGCGCCGCCGGTGAATGCCGGGAGCCCCTGGATGGTGATGCCCTTGAACTGCGTCAGTTCCTTTTCCAACGGAATGAGCGGGTCACCCTCCCATTCCGTGCCATCCCCGCTGCGCGAAACCTTATACGGGTTCGTGCCGATGAACGAGTAGCGCGCCATGCGCTCCCCGCCTTCGACCGATTCCAGCAGGAATGAATACGAGCCCTGGCGCAGCTTCAGGTACGCCGATACCGGCGTTTCGAGGTCCGCAGCCACCTCGCGGTAGATCGGTACGAGGTTGCCCTCGCCTTTCTTCGCGATGTCCTGCACTTCCTGGAGCGTGGGTTTCAGCATTAGTAGCGCTCCAGGTAGTTCAGGTCGAGGGCGTCGCGAACCATGTCCATGGTCTCCCGGGAGATGGCACGCATGCGGTTGGTGCCCGCTTCCAGCGCTTCTTTCACCAGCGGCATGTTCGATTCGTACTTGGCGCGGCGCTCGCGCATCGGCCCCAGCAGGTTGTTGATGTGCACGGTCAGCGCATCCTTCAACTCCTTGTTGCCGATGCCCACGGTCTCGTAGCGGTGACGGAAGTCCGCGACCTGCTCGGCATCCGGGCTGAACGCCTCCAGGTAGAGGAACACGGGGTTCTCCTCTGGGTTGCCCGGTTCGGTCGCGCCCCGGGGCGGTCCGCCGTACATCTGCTTGATTTTCTTCGCCACGGTGGCGGCGTCGTCCTTCAGGTCGATGGTGTTGCCGCGGCTCTTGCTCATCTTCGCGTTGCCGTCGGTGCCAACCAGCCGCGGCACGCGGCCCACGAGCGCATCCGGCTCCGGGAAGACTTCCTTGAAGCGCCGGTTGAAGCGCCGTGCCGTCTCCCGCGTCAGCTCGATGTGGGGCAGCTGGTCTTCGCCCACGGGTACGAGGTGCGCCCGCGGCATAAGGATGTTCGCCACCTGCATCACCGGGTAGTTGTAAAACGCCACCGGCACCGACTTCTTCTCGGCGTTGGGGTCGTCGGGGTTCTCCATCGCCTGCATCTCGGCTTTGAGCGTCGGATTCCGCTCCAGCATTCCCAGCGGAAGGAACCAGCTCAACAACGTGGTGAGCTCCGCGTGCTCTGGCACCAGGCTTTCCACGAAGAAGCTCGAACTTT
>CAZDZP010000103.1:0-8743 GCA_964509855.1 uncultured Anaerolineaceae bacterium
ACCTCATGGCGGAAGTCAGACCGCGCGGGCGACCGGGTTGAGGTAGTCCCGAAGGCGGGACCGGTAGTCATCGAAGGTGATGTCGTTTTCGGCGAACGCTGTCGACAGTGCCTCGAGTTCACCAAGCCAGCGGAGGACTGTAGGATCGGCGCTCTTCATGTCACTCCAATCCACGGCACTCAGAAACTCGCCAAGGCGCTCGGCATCGACACCGGCGCTTAAGCTCTCGCGGATCTCGTCGGCGATGGCGGACAAACTGAGCTGGCTAATCTGAATGAGTCGTGACATTGAAGTGGTGACCTTCGACGAAATCTCGCAAACATGGGCGTCCGAAAGGATGGACGCGAAACTGCTTGACGGTCGTCTCCATGGTACCGTCGCGCACGATGCCCCCGCAACGAATCCACAATATAGCGGCGGACGGTCTCGAATCGTAAAGGTGCATACAAGCTCAGGGCAGCACATCGGAACATTCCACGAGATCGAGATGCCCGGTGGGTCGGTGCCGCACCGACATCCCAAGGACTACACGTTGCGCGATTGTTCGCGTATCAGGTTGAGTTCCGAACCGACGTAAACAGCCGCGCTCACCCCGGCCCGTGCGCCCGGCCCGACATCACCGACGGGCGGAGGCGCCAGCCTACACGTCCAAGCGTAGCGAAGCGCTGCTGGAGTAGCTCCTGCGCCCACGAAGGCGCGTCGGCCAGCCGTTCGCCAAGTTGCGGCGCGAAGGCCATCTGCTCGGCCGGGTCCTCGATCAGTTCGATGTCGCCTTCGCCACTGACGCTCGCCCACTCCCATGGCCCCGTTGTCGCGGAGCTGTCGACCTGGAATCCGCAGCGTGGGTTCGCTGTAGCGAGGCGGGTCTTGCGGCCGGGCGTGGTCATTCCAAATAGGGCACCGTCCTTCCAGATGTAGAAGACCGGCACGACGAAGGTCTCGCCGTTCGCCGTGAGGGACAGGCGAACGACGCGCTCCTTCTGGAGCACGGTTGCTGTTTCTTCGGGAGTGAGATCGCGGAAACTCATGGGGCCATTGTGCGGGCAGCGCTGCGCGCGGACGAGCACGGAGCCGTACCGGCGCCCGCAGCGGCGGGGTGTGTCGCTGGGTGTGGGGTGGGCGCCGGTTACGACCCGTACACCTTCCAACGACAATGGGGCGACGAAAGTTCCCTCTCTCCGAGAAAATTCACAGAAACGCCAACCCGCTGAACGTGGCAACCACGTGCGTTCCACCGGGTACGCGAAGTATGGTGAACTTGTCCGGAAGCCCCCGGCGGAGGTCATCCATGGTCGCTCGCGCGAGCACTCCACTGCTCCTGGTTCTCGCCACGGCAGGACTCGTATTCGCTCTGCTAGTCGCATCCCAGGCACGCGCCCAGTCTGTTCCGGGTGTCACGGTGCACATAGAAATCACGGAAGACGGCTTCGTTCCGCAGCTTACGGAAGTGCGCCCCGGCTGGGCTGTCCAATGGACCAACAACAGCGCCATCAACCATGTCGTAACCAGCAGCGATGATGATGCCGACTTCGTTTTTGATACGGGGCTCCTGGAGCCGGGCGAAAGCGGCGCATTCGTCTTCGACATGCTGGGTACATTCGAGTATTTCTCGGTCACGGCGCCGGACTTCGCGGGATCCGTGGTTGTGAGCGCCGCTTCGAGCGAAACACCCCCGGCTCCCACCGCGACTTCCACTACCGCGCCCGCCGCCACGGCGACGACCGCACCGGCAAACACGGCCACCGCCACTGCGATCCCAACCGTGACGACAGTGCCAACCTCGCCTACGGCCGTCCCCACGGAGCCGACGCCTGAACTGCCGTCAACCCAGGTGCCATCCGCAACGGCGACGCCCCAGGCAACGGCGACTTCGGCCGCCGAACCCACCGCTACCGTCGCGCCTGCACAGCCGACACCGCCGCCACCAGCCGCGGGTGGGGCAGGGCTCAACGCTATCGGCGGCGCGTCTCCCGGGCTTGCGGGAATTCTGCTGGGAATGGCCGTGATGGCGATTGCCGGAGCGAGCCTGCTCTACTCCGGGTCGCTCGGGCGAATCGGGATTGAGTCGCCGCGCAACCGGCGGAACTAGGTCTACGCGCCGGCCGGTCCCGTGATGGTGATTGGCATGCCCAGCGCGCCCTGGCCAAGCGTCATGGCGAGCTGGTCGGTCTTCCACGCCATCACGTTGCCGCCAATGAGGTCGCGCACGATGCGCTCCAGCGGCCGCGCCTTCACGTAGCCGTGCGCGCCACAGACCTTCATCACGCCCATCGCCACTTCTTCGCTCATGCGGCGCATGTGGTAGACGGTGCGCGTCACGTCGCGGGTGAACTCCTGGGCGTTGGGGTATTCGTCCCCAAGGCGGCGCACCATGTCGTAGAAGACCACGCGGCCCGTGCCCAGCCAGTGGTCCAGGTGACCGATATCGACCTGCGCCCACGCTTCGTCGGCGCGGAATCCGGGCGTGGTGCCCAGCGCGGGGTTGCCCTGGCCGGCGAGGTAGCCGTGGCGCTTGCCTACGTACTCCACCGTGAAATCGAAGGCGGCCTGCGATGCCCCCAGCCAGATGGCGAGGATGCCCAGCGCACCGCGCGCCCGGTTCTGCTGCACGCCGCCCGCGCCCTGGCCGGACTGCAAAAGCGCGCGCAGGATCATTGCGGGGATGATGGCTGCCTCGCTCTTCGGCACGACCGCGTTCTCGGCGCTGATGTCGTGGCTGGCGGTGCCGCGCAAGCCCATGGCGTCCCAGTTGTTGTGGATGGTCAGGCCGGGCGTGGTCTTTTCGGGCATGCACAGAACGAGGTCCGGCTCGTTGCCTTCGCCACGATCGATACGCCCGCCGAGGAACACGTACTTCGCGGCGTCGCTCCCGCTGGCGAAGCCGCTGCGGCCGTTGACGATCAGGTTCTCGTCGTCCTCCACCATCTCGTAGCCGGCCTTGCGGTTGTCGAGTTCGCCGGAGGGGATGGAGCCCGGCGCGCACAACAGCGCCCCGTTCTTGGCGATGTCCTCCAACACGGCGGTGCCGCGCGCGAACATGGGGATGGTGGCGAGCACATCGGCCACCAGCAAGTGCATGTTCAGCGCGACCGCCACGGAGGCGTCAGCGTAGGCGATCTCTTCGATGATGCGCAGGTGGGCTTCGGCGCCGAGGCCGAGGCCGCCGTAGGACTTCGCCAACCCCATGCCGGGGATGCCGAGTTCCTGGAGTTCACGGATGCTGTCGTGGGCGAATTCGCCGGTACGGTCGGAGTGTTCGGCACGGCTGGCGAAGTTCGTGCGGGCAAGGTCGCGGACCTTCGCGACGAGTTCAGCTTCGTGGGCTTCCATGGGCGGCTGGTGCTCGATTCCTTAGTGTGCCGCGAAGTGTAGCCGTCCGCGCAGGAAACTGTCAGTTAGGGTGACGGGAGTTATTCGGATGCCGCCCGCCGCGGCGAGTAGGGCAACTCCCGGCCGAGCACTTCCTCGAGTTCGCCGATTGCCGAGAGCGTTTCGTCGACCTTGATGGTGTGCATGCCCAGCGCGCGTGCGCCCTTCAGGTTCGCGCCGAGGTCGTCGAGAAACACGGACTCGCCTGGCTCGACGCCGAGCTTCTCGCAGCAAATCTGGAAGATCTTCGGCTCGGGCTTGCGTGCGCCGACGATGGCCGATTCGACCACGGTTTCGAAGAGGTTGTGGATGTCGATGCCGCTCGTGCGGCGCGGACCCTGCTCGTGGCGCGCCACGTTGTTCGTGATCACGCCCATCTTGTAGTGGGGGCGCAGCGCCTCGACCACGGCCAGCATTTCCATGCGCGGCGGGAAGCCCTGGAAGAACCATTCGAGGAAGGCGCGACCGCTGGTTTCGACACCGTGCTCCTTCGCGACGCGTTCGAACTCCAGCGCGAACTGCGGTGGGTCAAACTCGCTGCGCTCGAAGCGGGACCACGGGCCGTCTTCGGGACCGAAGATGGCCCAGCGGGCCTCGTCGGGGATGGCGTTGGCGGCGCAGTAGTTGCGAATGCGGCCCACCGGCGATTCGGTGAGCACGCCGCCGATGTCCCAGATAACCGCACGGATGGAGTCGTTCATCGTGCGAAGTCTACGGTGGCCCGGCGGCTGCCGACAGGGCCGCCGCTCGAACCGGGGGAGTGCATGCCACATACTGCGCGCAATGGAGTCGAAGTGGCGCTCGCGAGTTTCCCGCCGGAGGGCTATCGGAGCACTTCTCGCCGGGCTTGGAGGATTCGCCGCGAAGCCCTTGCTGCTCGAACCGGCGCGTGCCGATGAACCTGCCGATGAAGACGATGACCCAAAGCCCTACAGGCTGCATGTTGGCGGCATTGCATCCGACGGTCCCGCGCCACCCCCACCTCCGCAACCTCCACCACCCGACCTTTACGACGCCCCGGCTGTCTTCTACACGGGCGATACCAGCCGCAATCGCATCTACCTCACCATGGACGACTGCTGGTCCAACAGCCTTGTTAGCACCGCCATGGACGCGGCCGAGTCGCGCGGCGTCCGGTTGACCTTCTTCCCAGTCGGTGCTGCCGTCGAGAGGAACCCGGAGTTCTGGCGCACTGTCCACGAACGCGGACATGGGATCGAGAACCACACCTGGGATCACGCATACCTCAGCCGTCTAAACCCGGAGCAAATCCGCTCCGAGTTAACGATGCAGGCTGACATCGTGGAGTCCGCCACCGGTGTGCGCCCCCGGTTCCTGCGGCCGCCCGCGGGCGACGGCATCTTCAACAATGATCCACGCCTGCCTGCCATCGCCACCGAACTCGGCTTCAAGATTGCCATGTGGAGCTCGGATTCCCGGGGTTGGGCGGTCCAACCCCGCACCGACCCGGCGGCCGTCAGCAACGTCAAGGCCAACGTCTTTTCCAGCTTCGGCCCCGGAACGATCGTGCTGCAGCACGCGCTTGCGGTGGACGTTCTCGCCCTGCCGGACATCATCGACGAAGCACTACGTCGGGGGTACGAGTGCCTGCCCCTGCACCGGGGCATCCGATGACGCGGTAGCGCTACCGTTCGCCCCGCCTGGTGCAAGCTGCGAAAACCTAGTTCAGCCCCAGTTCCTCGCGGATCAGGTTGCAGATCTCGAAGGTGGGGCCTTCGCCCTGCAGCGAGTTCTGCATCTGGTTGATGGTCACCGCCACCGAAAGGCCAACCTCCGGGTCGGCGAAAGCGGTAGAGCCGCCGGCGCCGCTGTGCCCGAACGCTGTGAGGCGCGGACCCATCACGCCGACGACGCCCGCCACCGGCCCACCAAGGAAGTAACCACCGCCGCGGCGCATGGGCGCCATCAGCACGCGATCCATTTGGTCGGTGACCAGCTTCGTGTCTTCGGCCATACGACCCTTGCTGACGATGCGCTGCCCGTTGAGTTCTCCGTCCATCGCGAGCGCAGCGTACATCGTTGCCAACGCGCGGGCGGTGAAGTGACCGTTCGCCGCGGGCTGAATCGACTTCCTGATGGCCATGCTGTTGAAGTTCACGTCCGATTCGATCGGCATCGCCTTGAAGAAGTCATGGTCCGGGGGAATGGGCTGCGCCATCTGCCGCGGGCCGGATGCGGGCTTCAGGCGCGTCAGCCGATCCTCCACGCCATCGGGAATGCCGATGAACATCGAATCGCTGATACCGAGCGGCCCGGTAATGGTTTCGCGCAGCACCTGCTGGAAGGGCTTGCCCGTCGCGCCTTCGACGATGCCGCCAACCACCCAGCCGAAGGTCATGGCGTGGTAGCCAGTTTGAGTGCCCGGTTCCCATGCGGGGGCAAGGTTGGCGATGTAGTCCTGCCCCATCTTCCAGTTCATGACGTGCTCGGCGGTGTTGGGCAGCGGCGTGGTGTGTACGCCCCCCATGTGGCAGATCGCCTGGTTCACGGTCAGCTTGTCCTTGCCGTGAGCGCCGAATTCGGGCCAGTACTTCGTCACCGGGGCATCGAGGTCGATCAGCCCCTGGTCGACCAGCGCGTGCACCATGGTCGCGGCAACACCCTTGGTGGTGGAGAAGCTGCTGAAGAGCGTGTCGGAGCCGACTTCGCGGTCGTCGCCCGGGCCGACAGTGCCCGCCCAGGTATCGACGATGACCTCACCGTCCTTGTAGGCGCAGACCTGCACGCCTAGCTGGCGCTCGTCCTGGATCTGCTTCTTGACGAGGTCAGAAACACGGGCGTTCACGGCGGATTCAACGGTTGTCATCTCTTGGATATCCCTCAATGGTGGTGGCTAGTGAGGCGGGACTATACCGAACGGGGTGACCGGGGGCTTTGGGATTTGCTATCGTTAACCGTAGTGACTCCCCTGGCGCACTCGCCGCGGGCCGGGAAGAGGACGAAAAACCATGACGAAACGCATCTACCAGGACCAGGACACTTGCCCAGTCGCCCGCACGCTCAATGTGCTCGGCGACCGGTGGACCCTGCTGATCGTGCGCGACATGATTCGATTCCGGCGCACCAAGTTCAGCGAACTGCTCGAAGCGCTCCCGGGGCTTTCGCCGAATCTGCTGTCTCAAAGGCTGAAGCAGCTGGAAGATTCGGGCATCGTGCATCGGGAGTTGTACAGCCAGCACCCGCCCCGTATGGAGTACCGCCTGACCGACAAAGGGAAGGCGCTGGGTCCCGTGCTCGCGGCCATGCGCGACTGGGGCGAACAGTACGAACCGCAGCCCGAAGTGGTGTCGGCCTAAGCACGTTCGGCGCGATTGGCGGCCTTCGAAATCTGCTTGTGATGGAAGCCCCACAGTCGGGCCGGGCCGAGAAACCTGCCTGAAACATACCCTTGCTAGTCTTCCGAATCAGACGAAAGCCAGCGGCGAGACGTGGTCTGCCGGGGCTATTACAGGGGTATTCCGAAACATGACATCCGTTTACAAGGCCGAGTACATCTGGATCGATGGTAAGGAGCCAACCCATACGCTGCGCTCCAAGACCAAGGTGATGGCGGCAGGCGAAGAGCCAACAGTCTGGGGCTACGACGGTTCCAGCACGTGGCAGGCCGACGGCCACGATTCCGACCTCGTGCTCAATCCCGTCGCCGTTTACCCGGACCCGATCCGTGGTGGCGACAACAAGCTCGTGCTGTGCGAAGTGCTCTACACCGACATGACGCCGCACCCGACCAATGCCCGCGCGGCCTGCGCCGAAATCGACGCGAAGTATGCCGCTCACGAATCGTGGTTCGGCATCGAGCAGGAGTACACATTCTTCCAGGGAGCGAAGCCGCTCGGATGGCCCGAGAACGGATTCCCGGCGCCCCAGGGCGGTTACTACTGCGGCGTCGGCGCCGACGAAGTGTTCGGTCGCGACATCGTGGAAGCGCACCTCGATGCCTGCATCGAAGCTGGCCTTTCCATCGCCGGCATTAACGCCGAAGTCATGCCCGCCCAGTGGGAATTCCAGATCGGCCCCATCGGGCCGCTCGCTTGTTCGGACCAGATGTGGATTGCCCGCTGGCTGCTCTACCGCATCGCCGAGGAATTCGAAACCACCGCAACGCTCGACCCCAAGCCTGTGAAGGGCGACTGGAACGGCGCCGGCGCGCATACCAACTTCTCCACAAAGGAGATGCGCGAAAGCCTCGACAAGTGCATCGAAGCGGCCAAGGCTCTCGGCGAGCGCCACGAGCTGCACGTCGCCAACTACGGCGACCGCATCGAAGAGCGCCTCACGGGCCGCCACGAAACCGCCTCGTACAAGGAGTACAGCTACGGCGTTTCGAACCGCGGTTGCTCGGTGCGCATCCCGTGGCAGGTGGCGAAGCAGGGCAAGGGTTACATCGAAGACCGCCGCCCGAACGCCAACATGGACCCCTACAAGGTGACGAAGCTCATCGTGGAATCCGTCTGCGGCAAGTTCGACGGCGACCTGTAGCAGGTAGCTGTCCCTCACTGGCCTTTCCAAACAGGCCGGGCGTAACGCCCGGCCTGTTTGCATGTGCGCAGTCCCGTGCCAAAAGCAGAAGTTTGGGCATACAGGGGTGTTCGTTTTCCCTCAACCTTCCGTCCGCGTAAAGTTCGCTTCGAAATCACCATCGGAGGTACGGCAATATGGGCCGTTTGGACGGAAAGACCGCCATCATCACCGGCGCGGGCCGCGGCATCGGCCGCGAAGTCGCGCTGCTCTACGCCAAGGAAGGCGCCCGCGTCATCGTCAACGACCTCGGCGTCTCGGTTGACGGCGAAGGCAAGGACAACTCGCCTGCGCAACAGGTCGTGGACGAAATCAAGGCCGCCGGCGGCATCGCAATCGCCAACTACGGCGACGTGACCGATGAGGACCAGTCGGAAGACCTGGTTCGCACAGCGCTCAACGAATGGGGCCAACTCGACATCCTCGTGAACGTCGCCGGCATCCTTCGCGACCGCATGATCTTCAACATGGGCGCGGAAGAATGGGACTCGGTGGTGAAGGTGCACATGCGTGGTACCTACCTCACCACGCGCTTCGCCTCCATCCACTGGCGTCAGCGCCGCGACGGTGGCCGCCTGATCAACTTCACATCGACCTCGGGCCTCTTCGGCGCCCCCGGGCAGCCGAACTACGCGGCCGCGAAGATGGGCATCTGGGGCATGACCCTGAGCTGCGCCCGCGCGCTCAGCCGCTACGGCGTGACTTCGAACTCAATCGCCCCCGGCGCCGCCACGCGCATGACCGACACCGTCCCGACGGAGCGCCGGGCCAACCCCAGCGCCGCCACAGCCGACAGCGCAGCTGGCACGGAACGCGACCCGGCCCACGTGGCTGT
>CAZDZP010000104.1:0-8738 GCA_964509855.1 uncultured Anaerolineaceae bacterium
AGGACACGACATCGGTGCCGCTCGTATCGCCGGCGCGCGTCACCGGGATCTGCACGGTGCCCTCCGATTCCTCGAAGTCATAGCTTGCCGCCCCGAACGAGTACTTCGGTGGCCCATCGTTGTCCACGATCGTGATGGTCGTCGTCGCCGGGCTCCCGATGGTGGCGCCACCACAGGGGTCATCGCCGGGGCTCAGCGGTGGATCTGGGCACTCCAGGACGAACACGATCGTCCGGTCGCCATCTGGGTCATCGTTGTTGGTTGCTACAAAATTGAAGAAGTCTGCACTGAAGCCCTCGTTGAAGGTCGCCGTGGCCTGGAAATTCTGCCAGTCGCTTGCATCGCCGGTGCTCGCGACCGTGTCCCACACGATCGCCGCATAGACGCCGCCGTCGGTACCACCCGTGCGTTCCACGACGATTTGGATACTCTGTCCTTCCACCACCGTGTAGCTGGCCGATTGGAAGCGGATAGTCCCCGCGGCCGCCTCTGCAACCGGGAGACGCTGGAACAACAGCATCGCCAGCAAAGCCAGCAGCCCAACAACGACCAGCGCCCGAACCGGGCGAACCATTCCTGTTTGTTGCGTTTTCATTGGCCGAAGGCCCTCCCGCGCGTCATAAGCCCGCGCCTAACGTGAATGACACCTGTGGGAACTCTACTTCCGCCCCGCCGCTTATGACTAGCCACAACTACCTTCGCCCGTATCAGCGCTTCGATGGCCCGTTGCTGCGCATGCGCACACGCACGGGGTATGCCCTGGATGCCGGTGTTCGGTTGAACTGCTTTCTCCCCTCTCCAACGCCTGCGTTGGCGAGGGGCCGGGGGTGAGGCGCCCCCACCCATCCGTTAACACTCCGCTCGTAACGTTCCCGCCGTCCAATACCCGACTCTGGAGCCTCTCTCTATGTTCCCTGTTTCCCGCAAACTCCTCGTCGCTGCGGCGGCCGGGCTCGGCGTGCTCGCCATAGGGGCCGCAACCCTCCTTTTGCCCACCACCACGAACTCGAACGCCGCCGTTGCCTCCGGCCACGCCCCTCAACTCTCCGTCATCACCAGCTACAAAACAGACTCCGCCTGGGACGCGACCGGCGCCGAAATCGTTGTCTACGATGCCGGCCGCATGTATGTCGCCAACGGTGACCGCGGCGTCGTCGAAGTGGTCGACATCTCCGACCCCGCCAATCCCCAGTTCCTGTTTGACCTCGACACCGCCCCCTTTGGCGCCGACGTCACCAGTGTCGCGGTTCACAAGGGACTCGTCGTTGCCGTGGTGCCCGCCGAACCCAAGACCGATCCCGGCAAGGCGGTCTTCTTCAACAAGAACGGCACCTTCCTCGCCTCCGTGGAAGTCGGCGCCCTTCCCGACATGGTCACCTTCACGCCCAATGGAAACTGGGTCCTTGTCGCCAACGAAGGCGAGCCGAACGATGGCTACGACATCGACCCCGAAGGCTCCGTCTCGATCATCCGCGTGCCGCTCACCCTTCTCGCGGCCAAGCTCAACCGAGCGCCCCTGCCATTCGCCGTCCGCCATGTCACCTTCGAAGCGTTCAATGAAGGCGGCCCGCGCCACAGCGAGCTCCCGGACGACGTCCGCATCTTCGGTCCCAACGCCACCGTCGCCCAGGACCTGGAGCCGGAGTACATCGCCGTCTCCCACAACAACCGCAAGGCCTACGTCAGCCTCCAGGAAAACAACGCCGTCGCCGTCATTGACGTCCAGCGGGCCCGCGTCGATTCCATATTCGCGCTTGGCTTCAAGGACCACTCCCTCCCCGGCAACGAATTCGACGCCTCCGACCGCGACGATGCCATCAACATCACCAATTGGCCCGTGCTTGGCATCTACATGCCCGATTCCCTCGCCGCCTACAACGTGCGCGGTAAGACCTACCTCGTGACCGCCAACGAAGGCGACGCTCGCGAGTACGACGGCTATAGTGAAGTGAGCCGCCTCCGCGCCCTCACCGGTGATGTCCCGCTCTGCCCGGACGTTTTCCCGGACGCCGCCACTCTGCGCGACAACACCAACCTTGGCCGCCTCAACGTCACCACCGCCAACGGCCTCCGCTCCGAAGGCCCCAACGCTCCCTGCTACGAAGAGATCTACGCCTACGGCGCCCGGTCCTTCTCCATTTGGACTGCCGATGGCACCCAGCTCTTCGACAGCGGTTCGCAATTCGAAAACATCATCGCAGCGGTAAACCCGGATTTCTTCAACTCCAACCACAGCGAAAACACCTTCGAGACTCGCAGTGACGACAAGGGTCCTGAGCCGGAAGGCGTCATTACCGCCCAGGTCAAAGGTCGCTGGTACGCCTTCATCGGGCTCGAACGCGTCGGTGGCGTGATGGTCTACGACATCACCAACCCCACCGCGCCCGAGTTCATCCAGTACATCAACAACCGCGACTTCACCGCCGCACCCGAGACCGGCCCCGACACCGGCGCCGAAGGCCTCGAGTTCGTCGAAGCAAAGAAGAGCCCGAACGGCAAGGCGCTCCTGCTCGTCGCCAACGAAGTCAGCGGTACCGTCAGCATCTTCCAGTTCGACTAATCCCGAATCCCAACCACCCCGCTCACACGAAGGCCCGGCAGCCACCTGCCGGGCCTTCGGCTTTTCCACGCTCACCGTAGCCGCGCATCGCTGAAGCGGCTAGTAAACCCTACATCTATCGGATCACCGCACCCGCAGCCGCGCATGCCCAAATGCGGGGTGTGCCAAGGATGCCCCCAATTTGCCCCGGCACGTTGGAATCGTCGGAGGCATCTCCCGGGGACGCTTGCATAGGGGTGCTAGGCTACCCGGCAGTATCACGAGGGGTGAAGCCATGAAATACACATTGATATCGACGCTGGTGATAGCCCTTGGCGCCCTTTCCTGTGGCGGCAACGGAAACGGCGACGACGAGGCCGCGCAGGGCAATGACACCACCACCGCACCCGGAGCCGCCACCACTGCGGCCAGTGACCCCACGACTGCGCCCGGCGATGCGACTCCCGGCGGTCAACAGCCGCCCGTTAGCGCCGGAAGCGGAGATAGCTCCGTTGTGATCGACGGTGAGACCTATACCGTGAACGTGCTTCGCTGCGAGCTATTCGAACACCCCCTCGGCGGCGAACCCCACGAGGACGATCTGTCCATCGTTGCATTCTCCGATGGAGGCGGGATCGTCGACGTCGAGATTGCCAGCTACGACGCCCCGGGTGGGTTCCTGCAACAGAACGTGAGCGTGGGGCTCAGTCGTTCGGGTTCCGATGGGACCGAACAGTTCTGTTCTACGGCCACGCACACCGCCGACGATGAGTGGTACGTGGGCGCCCTTCCTCCGCCAATGGAGGGCAGCCAGCCGCTGCCCAACGCCCCGGTCCAGGTCAGCGACGACAGGATTACCGGCGGGTTGACGATCGAGCAGGATTGGCCGGAAGGGGCAACAGGATCAGCCGAGGTGTCCTTCGACCTTCGGGTCCCATCCGAGTTCGATGACTGCTGAGCGTCAGCGCCTCAAGGCAAGGGTATCGGGGTCGATGGGATAGGCACGGGTCCAACCCCCGGCTCACTCCCGGCCTGTTTTAGTTCCCGCTGTTCACCAGCCGCTCCCAAGGGCTGGCGTCGCTGGCTGCAGCTCCTCTTTCCTGACCACCACCGTCCCCGCCACCAGGTCGTGCCAACCCCTCCCCTCCGGGTGGAACAACATGGGAGCGAAGAGCAGAAACAAGTCCGAGACGAATTCGAAGATCAGATGCGGATTCCCAAGCGTGAGTACCGCCCCTAGCGCCGACGAAATGAACGAACTAACAATTATCGAGACGGCAAGCACCACGTGGCGACCAACTATTGCCCACTTGGACGCACGATCCCTTGTGCTGTGCGACACGAGAACGAGCCCCAATGCCCTCTTCCCGGGGGTCCATCCAAACTTTGCATGGAATATGGGATAGTAAAAACAAGCAAGTACATGAACGAGTAAAAGAGACAAGACAACCAGGAGCGCAAAGCCCAGGTCGGCGAAGTCGTCCGGATCCGAAGCGACGCTAAAGACATAGATTAGCGTGAGGGCGACAACGAAGGGCCCAACCAGTATCCCCAGGTCCAACGCGCAGGCACCCAACCTGCGCGCCCTCGTGCTCCGTAACCACTCTTCGCCGCTTTCGACGCTGTTCACCAGCCGCCCCCAACGGCTGGCATGCCGGGCTCTGGGGTGATGATCTCGTTAGCCTTCACCACCATCGTTCCCGCCACCAGGTCGTGTATGCCACGCCCCTGTGGGTGCAGCAGCACAGGCGCGAAAAGCGCGATAGTCGCCACGCCCATATCCACGAGGAGGTGCGGATCTATAGCTGGGACGGCCCTCAACGCCAGCGGCCCCACCACCACCACTAATGCGGCGATAAACTGACGCGCGAAAACAGCCCCGAAGGAGGGGCATGCGCCACTCCTGTGCGAAACGATTCGCAGCCCCGCGATGCGCTTTCCGGGAGTCCATCCAGCCGCAGCATGGAAGGCAACGTAATAGATGAGCACTCCAAGCGGCCACATGAAATGCAGCAAAAAAAGCAGTAGCACATAGATCCACAGCTGAAGCACCCAATCATCGCTGGCCATCCCTGCAAAAATCCGGATCGCGATGAGCAGCACGACCCAGGCGGCCAACAGGAACGTCAAGTCCAGCGCGCTCGCGCACAACCTGCGCACCCCGGTACTCGCGAAGTGCTGCATTGTCCCGGTCACGGTGTCTCACCACCGGTTCGCAGCGCCCGGCGTCCGCCCGCAGCCACATCCACTACCACCCGCTGCTCGCCCTGGCGCTCTCAAATGCGTCCCGCTCCGGCGGGCGCGTCCGCACCACAGCCGTCTCCGCCACGATGTCGTGCAACCCGCGTCGCGTTTTCTCAAACACGATCCAACCAACAATCACCAGCCACGCCAGGTTCACCAAAAGAGCGAACGACTCCCATGGCGGGCCCGCGTACGACATTCCCATGCCCACCAGCCCGGGTCCCGCGTACACCCCGTAGCGCAGGAGGGAAGTCCCGAGGTTGGGAGCCTCCCCCGTGTGGATATCCACCACCTTGACGCCGAGCATGGCCTTTCCGGGCGTCTGCCCCGTCATCGCGTGGAATGCCACGAAGTACACTGCGGCCATCGCCGTCATGACCAACGTGATCGTCAAGATCGCGCGATTCACTTCCTCTTCCGCCCCGGCACGCCAGGCGACAGTGCCGTTCGGCTGTTCGATAAACAGCGACCCCGGCGAGTCCACCATCGAGAAGAACATCGCGCCGCCAATGACCGCGCCGACGACCGCCAGGACGAGGGAGTCCAGCAAGGCGGCGAAAAGCCGCCTCCGGCGCCCGCACGCTTCGAAAATGGGCCGCGCTGCGGCGTAGGACGTTGTAGTTGCGTAACTGGTCATGAACAAAGATTCGGCCCGTTGCCGCATCTTCGCCAGATGTCGCGGGCGAAAATCCGCACTGGGATGGTCACTATCGCTTTTGGGAGTCACTTCGGCTACGCTTCATTCACGCAAACCCGCTACGCTGGATAGCCAATGACTGCTCTCAACGGAATCCGCGGCGACATCGCCGCGGCACTGGAACATGACCCCGCCGCCCGCAACTGGCTGGAGGTGGTCCTCTTCTACCCCGGCTTCCACGCCCGCACCGCGCACCGCCTCGCGCACTGGCTCCACAACCGTGGCGTTCCGTTGCTGCCCCGCGGCATCATGCACATCACACGCTTCCTTACCGGCATTGAAATCCACCCCGGCGCCCGCATCGGCCCTCGCTTCTTCATTGACCACGGCATGGGCGTCGTCATCGGCGAAACCACAGAGATCGGCCAAAACGTCATGCTCTACCAGGGCGTCACTCTTGGCGGCACAAGCACCCGTCGCGTGAAGCGTCACCCCACGCTCCGCGACAACGTCACGGTCGGCGCGGGCGCCAAGGTCATCGGCGCAATCGTCGTTGGCGAAAACAGCCAGATCGGCGCCGGCAGCGTCGTCGTCACGAATGTGCCGGCGAACGCCACCGTCGTGGGCGTCCCCGGCCACATCGTCGCCTTCCGCGATACCTCCAACGGCAACGTCCAGCGCCTGCCGGACCCGGAATGGGAACGCATGAACGAACTCGAACAGCGCGTCGCGGAACTCTATCGCGAAATCGAACACGTCTCGGGACATGTATCGGGCATCCACGACGCCGCCCACAACGGCGATCAGCCCGACCCCGTGACAACGTCCGGCGAGCGCTAAGCAGTCAGAGTCTATTCGACGGTGATTTCTTCGATGATGCGGTCACGCCGGTCGCGCACTTGCACCACCCGCATCGCGTGTTCGCGCGCGTAATCAAGAGCCCATGCGCGAGCCTCTGCCTCGTCTTCCGTCATTGCGCTTGGCGTGGTTGCTCCAGCGAAACGAACGCACCAGCCGTTGCCGAACGGCGCGACGATCAGTCTTGGCGATTGACGCATAAGTGGCATAACAATCCCAAGCGTACCGCCCTACCCGTTTCGGGGAAGACTCAAGAAGCTGATTCGGGACGAATATCGTCGTTGAAGACGTTTGCGCTACGAAATCAGTCGTCTACGTCACTCTCCCAGCGCGGAAGCTCCAGGTCCTGTCGGTGTGGTTCTTCGCCAAGTGGCGCCTGGTCGTCCACCGCCAGCGGTGGCGTGGAGATGTTCATGACCACCGCGTGTTCGTCAATAGCGCGCGCACCATGCACCACGCCGGGGATCACTTCCAGCGCCTGGTACGGCGCCAACACCGTTTCCACCCCGTCGCGGTGCACCGCTACCTGTCCTTCCAACGCCACGTACACCTGCGTCGAATAGCGGTGCCGGTGCAGGTCCACCTGCTCCTCCCCGGGGCTCAGGCGGAACACGCGCACGCTCATGCTGCGCTGGTCGAAGTCGGTAAGCAGCTCGTAGATGCCTACGGCTACTGGTCGTGCTTGCGTCACATCAGTCCTCCGTCGTCTCAATGCCGGCCATATGTAACACGGTCACGCCTAACCGGCGCTCACCCGCGACTCCGTGGGTGTTTCGGCGCGGAGCTTTTCCGCCCGTTCTTTCAGGTTGATGAGCATACGCCGCGTCATGATCGTTGCGGCCGCATCGATCACACCAATGAACACCTTGCCGCGTAGCCCACCCGTCACCCGCCCCCGGTTCCGCGAAAGCAATCGCGTTTTGCCCCGCGGAAGTTCCTGCAGCACGAGCGACCACAACCACATCGCCTTCTCATCACCGCCGCCCAGCACCAGCGCCCGTTCGTATTCCACCGCCAGCACCGGGAAGTCAGCGCCCCTGCCGATGGGAATGACATCCCCCGGCTCCAGGTCGCCGAAGCCGGGCAGGACTTCCTTCGCGCTCGGCGCGTCCAATATCCCGAACACGCGGTCCAGCCAGTCGATACTGTAGAGCCCGCCGCGGCCGTTCCCCATCTGCATCAACCACGGCCAAACGTGGCGTGGCTCCGCATCAATGGTGATGGCTCGTGTGCAACGGTAGTTCGCGATGGGCACGGTCTCGTCGCCAGGGAGTGGCATCTCCCGTTCGTCGTTGGTCGCGCCCCAGTTCGTACCGCGCCGGAACCACCAGGCCCCCGAAACGACTTGCGCCAACACCGAGATCCCGGCAAGCGCGTAAAGACTTCGCTGGCTCAACATCGCAAACCTCCAACCCCATTCGAACCCTTGCAACGATCATGCTCCCCGTTTCGGGCGAGACGTCAGCGTCAAAGGGCGTTCAAAAGAGCGCCATCCAGCCGCATCACTGCGCCAGCGTTTGTGGGCGCGCTCGCCTGCAGCGTTCGAGCCGGTCTTTCCCGGCCAACACCCCTCCGCGACAACCCTCCCGCAATTCGTTACCCTCACCCTTACGAGGCCCGAGCCGTCTGCCTCATGGAGGGCGCCCCAATGCCACATCGCTTTCGCTATTCGCTCTGGGACGGAACACAGGAAGTCCCAGAGTTCACCGCCGACGACATCATCGACAACCTGACCGATGACCTCATGAACTTCGGCGACTTGCAGCACGCGCTCCGCAACCTCATGCAGCGCGGCATGCGCAACCCCATGGGCGACCGTACCCAGGGCCTGCGTGACCTGCTCCAGCAGCTCCGCCAGCAGCGCCGCGACCAGCTCGACAAGTTCGACCTGTCCTCCATCTTCGACAACCTGCGCCAGCAGCTCGACGAAATCCTGACCATGGAGCGCGGCACCCTCGACCGCCGCCTGGACGAGGTGAACGGCAACCAGCAGCCGCCGAATGAGGGCCAGCAGGGCGACGCCTCCCAGGGGCAGCAGGGCGAACCCGGCGAATCCGGCGAACAGGGCCAGCCCGGCGAGCAGGGCCAGCAGTCGCCATCCGGGCAACAGGGTCAGCAATCCCCGTCCGGTCAGCAGGGCGGCCAGTCCCCCTCCGGCCAGCGCGGCCAACAGTCGCCGTCAGGGCAGGGCGGCCAGCAGCAGCCCGGGCAGCAGTCGTCCCAGTCCGGCGAACAGGGCGGCGCGCCGTCCGACAGCGAATTCGCCGACATGCTCCGCAGCATCGCCAACAAGAAGCAGGAGTTCCTGCAGAACCTCCCCGAAGATGTCGCCGGCCAGGTAAAGGAACTCCAGAACTACGAGTTCATGGATCCCGAGGCCCAGGCCCGCTTCAACGAACTTCTCGAGTCCATGAAGAAGGCCATGATGGATACCTTCTTTAAGGACATGTACCAGCAGAT
>CAZDZP010000105.1:0-8708 GCA_964509855.1 uncultured Anaerolineaceae bacterium
CGGCCGGTTTCGTTGCACCAGCGGCCTACGTCGCCCAGCGTCCAGTTGGAGGCCAACTTTGCCGCACGGGAACGGTCGCCTTCGAGTGCCGCCATCAGCGATTCGAAATAGTCGGCGCGGTCACGGGACTCGGTCAGCGTCTCAGCTTCCTGCGCCGTCAGCCCGAGGGCGACGAAGCGATCAAACCGCGCTTCGGGGAGTTCAGGCAGCCCAGCGCGGAGCTTCTCGATGTACTCATCCGCGAAACGAAGAGGCGGAAGATCGGGTTCAGGGAAGTACCGGTAGTCGCTGGCTTCTTCCTTCGTTCGCTGCGAAACAGTGACCTGGCGAGCATCGTCCCAACCACGGGTCTCCTGGGGAATGCGCTCGCCGGCGCGCAGCATTTCCGCCTGTCGCTTCTCTTCGAACAAGATAGCGTCGTGAACGGCGCGGAAGCTGTTCATGTTCTTGATTTCAACCTTGGAGCCAAACGCCTCGGCGCCCACGCGGCGCAGGCTAATGTTGGCGTCACAGCGGAAGTTGCCTTCTTCCATGTTCGCGAGACTCACTCCGATGTAGCGGAGTATCTGGCGGAGCCGCACAAGGTAGTCGCGCGCCTCCGCGGCGGACCGCATGTCGGGTTCGCTCACAATCTCCATAAGCGGCGAGCCGGCCCGGTTCACGTCGATGAGGCTGTAGCCTTCACCGGTGACTGCGTCCACGCGGTGCATCAGGCGGGCGGTGTCTTCTTCCATGTGGACGCGGGTGATGCCAACGCGCTTGCGTTCGCCATCGACGTGGACGTCGAGCCATCCATCGATGCACACGGGCAGGTCGTACTGCGAAACCTGGTAGCCCTTCATCAGGTCCGGGTAGGGATAGTTCTTGCGGTCGAACTTGCTGAAGGCGGGAATCGTGCAATGGAGGGCGAGCCCCGTCATCACGATGTATTCGATGGCCTTTTCGTTGATGACCGGGAGAACGCCCGGCATTCCAAGGCAAACCGGGCAGACGTGGGTGTTCGGGTCGGCGCCGGAATAGTCGGCGCTGCAACCGCAGAACATCTTGCTGCGGGTAAGAAGTTGGGTGTGAACTTCGAGCCCGATGACGGTCTCGAACTCTGTAGCGATAGCTGTCACAGGCGTGATCAAGCCTCCAAGGGGCGCTTTCCGAGTATAGCAGCGAGACCTACCCGGACAATCCGCAGGCGGATGTTTACCGGGCGATCTGAATGCCCGCCGGGCCTTCAGTAATAAATCCGATACGCCACAACGGCAGGCGATCGCGTGCGAAAGCAGCCTCCAGCCGGGGCGCTTTGCGTTTGCCTATCCCTAGCAGCAGTCCGCCGGAGGTCTGCGGGTCCCAGGCGAGGGGGAGACGGTCGGCATCGAGACCGTTGGCTGTGGTCACATGTGGCGCGGTGTGGTCACGATTTCGACCTTCGCCACCAGTATGGAAGCCCATGGCGGACGCTTCGAGGGCTCCCGGGAGAAGCGGGAGGGAATCGAGCGCGATGGTGGCGGAAACACCCGATCTTTCGCACATTTCCCAGAGGTGACCGACGAGTCCGAAGCCCGTGACGTCAGTCCCGGCGCGAACCCCGCCCGCAATGGCAAGGTGCGAGGCGTGACGGTTGAGGGTGACCATGGAGGTGATGGCCGCGTCCATCCAGTCGTCCTCAGCTCGGCCACTGCGGTAGCACGACACGAGTGAGCCCGTGCCCAAGGGCTTGGTCAGGAATAGCACGTCACCAGGCTTGAGCCCGGCCTTGGTCATGAGCCGCTTCGGGTGGGCGATACCGAGCACGCTTAGCCCGAACTTTGGCTCTTTGTCCCAGACGGTATGCCCACCTGCGACGACGCCTCCGGCTTCAGCGACCTTCTCGGCGCCGCCACGGAGGATGTCGGACATGGTGGCGACCGGGAGGTCCTCGGGAAAGGCAGCGACGTTGAGTGCGAGCACCACTTCGCCGCCCATGGCGAAGACGTCCGACATCGCATTCGCAGCTGCAATGGCGCCATAGGTGAAAGCGTCATCGACAATCGGTGCAAAAAAGTCAAGCGTTGCCACTACCGCCGTTTTCGCGTTGATGCGATAGACGGCGGCGTCGTCCGCGACACTCATCCCGACGAGCAGGTCAGGGTGGGCTTCGCGATTAAACAGACCTGCGAGCGGCGACAGCACCTGCGCCAGGGCCCCGGGCCCCGCTTTAGACGCTCAACCGCCGCAGTCTGTGAGTTGTGTCAGCCGTACCGGCTTTTCAGACATGCGAGTAATGCTAGCCGAGCCGCGGCCTGCTCGCTCGCCGACTGCTCGAGAGCCGTGGCGCAGATAGGATGTAGCGGTGAGCCGTTTCGATGTGCTGGTAGTTGGAGCAGGCCCCGCGGGGAGTACCGCAGCGCGAGAACTGGCGGCTGCCGGTGCGCGTGTGTTGGTGGTGGACCGCGCCGGGTTCCCGCGCTACAAGGCCTGTGGAGGCGGCGTTCCGCTGCGCACCGAAAAACTGCTCCCCTTTCCGATCGATTCGGTGGTGGAGGATTCGGTGAACCTGCTGGAGGTCTCACTGCGGGGGCGCAGCGGCTTCGTGCGGGATTCGGGAACGCCCTTCGCTCACATGGTGATGCGCGACCGCTTCGACTCCCTTCTGCTCGAACATGCGCAGCGTGCGGGCGCCGAGTTCCGCCCGGCGACAACGGTCCGCGAGGCGACGCAAAACGGCGGTGTTCACATATCCGCCGAGGATGGATTCGAAGCGGACGCTGATTTCGTCGTGTGCGCCGACGGTGCCCATTCGCCCGTCGGAAAGAAGCTGGGCCTGGGCCACGACATTGAGGAATGCGCCGCCTGGGAAGTGGAAGTGAGAGCCCCGAAGGCGTTGCACCGGGCTCACCAGGCGCGGGCGATGATTGACCTGGGTTACCGGCCGTGGGGATACGCGTGGATGTTCCCGAAAGCGTCGGTACTCTCGATCGGCATCGTGGTGCCGCGAGAAAGAGCCGGGGCGATGAAGGATTCGGTTCGGGACTACATCGCGCGACTTGGCCTGGAACACGCGGATATCGACATCGCGAAGGGGCACAAGATTCGTTTTCGCCGCGGCGATGAGCGCATCGTGGAGGGCCGGGCGCTGCTCGCGGGAGATGCCGCAGGTATGGCCGACGAGTTCACGGAAGAGGGGATCAGCTACGCCATTCAGTCGGGTCGGCTGGCGGCACGCAACATCCTGCGCGGGCTGGGGAACGGCACGATTGACGCCTACCAGGTCGACGTGAACCGGGAATTGATGCCGGAACTGCGCGCAGCAAGAGCGATTGGCAACCTGTTCTATCGCCCGTTGAATCGCACGCCGAATGCCTGGTTGTGGGCCGCGGGACGTTTGCCCTTCGTGTGGAACGCGTTCTTCGCGGTACAGAAGGGTGACTCGTCCTACGCTCGCGAGGTCGAACGCATCCCGCTGGCGCTGCGTGTTGCCGAACGTGGCTATGAATAGCGCTACCCTCAGCCCAGGGGAACTGATGCCGCCGCTTGAGGAACTCTACGGGCGGCCAAGATTGCGGCCCCATCGCGACCCGTTGGGCGAGCTGATTCTCACCATCCTGTCGCAGAACACGGCCGACACGAACAGCGGCCGAGCGTTCAACGCGATGATGCGACGCTACCGCAGTTGGAAGGAAATCGCCGAGGCGCCTCCGGAAGAACTCGTGGAGACAATTCGCTTTGGGGGACTGGCGCAGCAGAAGGCGCCCCGTATCCAGGCTGTTCTGCGGGCAGTGGAAACCCGGTCGCCGGACTGGGACCTTTCGTTCTTGGGCGAAATGCCGTTGGAGGAAGCCCGCGCGTGGCTTCGCGGTCTACCTGGCGTGGGACCGAAGACGGCAGCCTGCGTACTGCTCTTCGCGCTGGGGTTACCCGCGATGCCCGTCGATACGCATGTTGAGCGCGTGGCAAAGAGGCTGGGACTGATCCCAGCGAAGATGACGGCGGACAGGGCGCACGAAGCGCTGGAGGCGCTGGTGGACCCGGCTGACTACTACCGCTTCCACATGCTGCTGATCAAGCACGGACGCCGAACCTGTTCGGCGCGAAACCCGGCGTGCGCGCGCTGCCCGCTCGTGGAGCGGTGCCCGTCAGCGATCGTGGGGTAATCAGCGAATGCGCGGCTCTTCGGAGCTGTACTCGCCTTCGATGTAGTCCCCTCCGTATGGGCCGTCGCCGTATTGGACATCGGTCTCGTCGTCCTGCGATTCGAGGTATCCCACAAACCCGGACTCGTAGGCGCGTTGCTGGGCGGCGTAGGCGCGTTTCTCGTAGTAGGAAATCGCCGCACCGACCGCAAACAGAACGCCGGAAAACAGGCTCACGACGAGGAAGTTACGGCGTGGCACTTCGAAGATGTCGCGAGCGATAGCGGCACTGTCGGCGGTGAAGGGATCTCCGTCGACTCGTCCGACAAGCCACGCAACGGCAAAGCTCACGAGTAGGCCGCCAATTGCGCCGCCGAACATGGCACCTCCAATGACGCGAAGCACCCCGGGGCGGAAGTCGGACGCTGCGACAATGGCGGCCGAAATCGCCACCACGAAGGCCAACACAACGGCGATACGTGCGGACCACGTGTGCGTCGAACCGCGAAGCACGTCGAGGAAGTTCTCGACGACATTCTCGGCTGTGAAGAGGCCGATGCTTTGCTGGCCAGACACATCAAAAGCCGCAAGGCCGTCTGCATAGATGAGGACGGCTGACCGTTGCAGTACCAGCTCGCGGATTTCGCTATCCGATGCGTTCTCCAGTTCGTCGCGAGTCAGTGCAACTGGCAGCGGCAACCCGGGGATTTCTACAATGGTGGAGTCTGAGTCTTCTTCGCGGAGTGCCGGGAGGGTCTCATCGAGATAGGCGTCGATGTCGAAGAGCGAGGCCACGCCTCGTTCGATAATGTGCTGAGCGCGCTGCGGTTCGGTGACCTGGTAGGCGCTGTAGAAGAAGACGAGCAGAAAGAGGCCAACGGAGATCAGGCCGCTGGCGAGGGCGATGCGCCCGCCGCGCCCGGAGGTATGGCGTACGTCGCGAATCAGTCGGTCGCGGGCAGAGAGGGGAGCGCGAGGCTCACGGCGGCGCAAAGCCATATCGAAAGACTTTATCCCACTCTTACGACAATGGTGCCAGCAATTCGGTCGTGCAGGCACCGGCGGTGGCGGTCGAAGGCGGCCCAAAGGAGGCCGGCGATGACGAGCACGACGGCGATTCCGACAGGAATGGCCGCAAGAACGAGGTCGTCACGGAAGGCGTAGGCGCCGAGCGCCCCGGCCGAAAGGAAGAGGGGATAGATGAGCAGCCCGATCACCCGGCCGACGGCGCCGAGCACGCCGAGCGGCCGGCCGTCGTTGCGGATCACGATGATGTTCATCACGGACTTTCCAACGGTTTGGCCCTTCCAGCAGAACCCGACGAAGACGTAGAGCAACCAGACCGGCGCGATAGAACCAACGCTCGCCCAGAAGAGATTGATTGCGGTTTCGGACGGGTCAACGCGTTCGAAGTTCGAAGAGATGAGCACGATGAGCGAGCCGAGTGCGACCAGCAATGCACCGATGATCAGCAGCACAATGGCATCGAGAAGCAGTGCGGCCACACGTGATTCGAACGAGGCGTAGCGCATCCGGGGACGGCCCTGGGCGCGGGACGCGGGCTGCCGTGTTGCTCGAGTAGCCGCCATAGACACGAATGCTAGCGTGCGGCCGAACAACACAACACGCGAGAGCTTTCCCGGCCTTGACGCGGTGTTCCGCTCTGCTGGGTTAAGGTACGACTATGCCGTCTTTCCGCCCTGTACCAGCCGCCCCCGAGGTCGAGTACGAGCACCACGCGCCCCCATTTTGGGCCCAGGTTCTGATATCAGCGGCAATGCTGGGCATCGTTCTGGGCGGGTTGCTGAGCCTCCTCTGGAAGCCCGGGACCTACTCGGACTACGAGTACCGGCTGTGGCGTTGGGAGGCGAACACGGTACCGGGCGTGCTCTTTGGGTTCGTTGGCATCGGCGGCACACCTCAGCCCGAGAATCATGAAGCCATTCTGCGGGAGTACTACAGCCTCACTTCGGCCATACGGGCCGAATTGGAAGGCGCCGGAGTCGACAGCGAACGATTGGCGCTTCTGCAGGCGGAGCGTTCGGAGTTTGAGAACGACGTTGAACGCATCATCGGAAGCTACATTGACGACGCACTTCGCTCCGTTGGGCTGCAGGAGCGACTGCCGCTCTTCCGGGATGTCAGCGTCACGTGGCCGCCAGTCGTCTTCGAACTGACGAACCCTCCCCAGGTGCTGGTGCGCTCGCCGCGCGACCGCATCGAGCGGTTGGGCGACAGGCTCCTCCGCGAAGACCTGGCTCCGGACGACGTCGCGGAGATCGAGTCCCGCGGAGACACCGGCGACACGGTCTCGTTGGTGGTTTCGATCGGGGGCATCGCCGCATACCCGGCGATCATCCGGTCCGACCGCAACTACTGGTCGACGATCGACACGGCTGCCCACGAGTGGGTACACCACTACCTGTCGTTTTACCCGCTTGGCCAACAGTGGGGCCGCAGCTCCGACGCCAACGCGCTCAACGAGACCACCGCCAACATTGCCGGGCGGGAGTTCGCCACCATCATTCGCGAACGCAACCCCGTGAGTTTCGAAGGCACCGAAGACGGCAGCTTCTTCTCAACCGTGGAGCGAACCGTCGATTTCAATGTGGAAATGCGGAGACTGCGGCTCGAGGTGGATCGCCTCCTCGAAGATGGCAAGGTGGCAGCAGCCGAAGCACTGATGGAAGAAACGAGGGTCTTTCTCGCCGACAACGGCGTGTTCATCCGTCGCATCAACCAGGCCTACTTCGCGTTCTATGGCACCTATGCGGACACGCCGCAGTCGTCGGACCCGATCGGCCCGAAGGTTCAACGCGTATGGGAACTCACCGGCGATGTGGGGACATTCCTGAAAGCCATGCGCGACGTTACGAACGTTCGGGACCTGGACGAAACCCTGGCGCAGCTGGAGTTGCTCGTTGGCGGGAACGAAGGGGCGGGGGATACGGTTCCGGCCAGCCCTTAGCTGGTGCCTTCGTCAACTTGGGAAAGATTTCCCGAAACGCAGCCTCATACCTGTCCGCTGTGACATGTAGGAAAGACATGAGTTCCGGCCATTGGGTCGGGTCGGAGGGGTCGGCCCTCTGGGAACTCAAAAAGAGCATATTGCCGTCGCGGCTGTCGATTGATGATCCAGTGCGCACGGCGAGTCGTTCCGCGTAGGGTTCGAGGTACGTTCGGAACTCGTCGCCGGAACGTCGCTCCGAACTCCTGACATAGACGCCCACACTATGTTTGGTGAAGTACTGGGTGATGACGACCCGTGCGAAGTCGAGATGTCGCCAGCGAACACTTCGAGCGGTGGCGGGGCCGTATCTAAGTTCCTCCGGGAATTGCTCAACAAATGCTGTCCAGAAGTCCCTTCGGAACTGCCCAAGCGGCGAAAGTTCCTGTGCTTCGCGAGCCATCGCCTGGACCTGCCGTTCCCAATGGTTCGGCTGACACACGACATCGAAGAGTGGGGCGATCGGTGAGTCTCCGATGCGGACCGCCTTTACGCGCACGGCGAAGAATGCGAAGGGCTCAACGGTATGGTCGTTCAGCCACTGAAGCGCCGAGATGTGCGACTCGTGAAAATCAGCAGCTATCCAAACCACGGCCTGGGCATCGAGACCAGCCAGGTAGGTCATAATCTGCCCGAGATGCCGGTGATCGGTTCTCTCCAGCTGGTTCTCGATAAGGACGCGGCTGTCGTTGTTCGGGTTGCGCGCGAGGATGTCCGCGTAAAACGTGCCCACCGAAACTTCCATCCCCTCCAACTCAAGGGGAATTCCAATCAGGTCGGCGAGGCTGTCGAGGTGCTCCGCCAGCCAGGGAGTAAAGCTTGTCGCTTCGTGCCCCCAGGCAGCGCGAATATCCACCGCCGCTAGCTTGCCAAGTTCGGGAATCGCCACTGAAACCTCTGCCCACCAAAAGAGGGGCTCGCCCGATTGTAGCAGCGCGCTTGTGTCTGACATTTCAGTGTCTCGAGAGACGGTAGGAAACACGTTCGAAACGTGGCGTGGCTATCCTCGCGCGATTATGGCAACCCAGCTTCCCATGAACGTCCGTGCAGCAACCGACGCTGACCTTCCGCGGCTGACCGAAATCTACAATCACTACGTCGTCGAAACGCCGACCACGTTCGATGTTGAGCCCTTCACGGTGGAGCAACGCCGGGAGTGGTTCAGCCACTACGGAACGGCCGGGCGCTACCGGGTGCTGGTCGCAGACTTCGAAGGCGATGTCGTGGGGTACACCACAAGCAGCAAGTTCCATCCGCGCGCGGCGTACGACACAACGGTGGAGTCGACGATTCTTTCGGCGCCCGAACGGATTGGGTCTGGCCTGGGCGCTCCGCTGTATGAAGCGCTGTTTCGCGAGTTGGCGAACGAGGATGTGCACACCGTGATGGCGCTGGTTGTTGTGCCGAACGAGGGCTCGGAGCGGCTCCACGAGCGCATGGGCTTCCGCCACGTGGGCACGATGCACGACGTCGGTCGCAAGTTCGGCCGCTACTGGGACGTCGCGTACTACCAGAAGGTGCTGTGAGTTAGCGGGCGTAAAGAAGTTGGCTGGGGACGGAGGAGTCGAACCCCCACGTACAGATCCAGAATCTGCTGT
>CAZDZP010000106.1:0-5248 GCA_964509855.1 uncultured Anaerolineaceae bacterium
GCAGCGAAATCGCCTTGAGCGCTTCTTCTTCGGATTGAACGATCACCGCATGGAGGCGCTGTTCAAGCGCGGCGTTGATGGCCCCTTCCAGCCCAGCAGGAACGCGAATGTGCCGCGAGAGGAGGCCGATGACTCCCGAAAGCTCGGGGGCTTCGCCGAGCGACCCGGGTTCGACGCCTTCGATGAGCGCCTGCCCCATGATGAGGACGTTGCGCGTGCCGTTGGCCACGCCTTCGTGTTCGGCCTGCACGCGCAGCAACGCTTCAAGGCGCCCTTCGAGCCGGTCGAGTTCGCGGAGGTCAGCCTGGCCCAACTGTTCGTAGGAGCGCACCTCGTCCTGCACCTTCTGCAGGCGGCGGCGGGCGTCTTCAGAATCGGCACGGGCCGTTTCGAGGGTCGACTGGGCTGCTTCGGTGATGTCGAGCAGCTCCTTGTAGCGGCGGCCGAAGTTCTTGAGTTCGACCAACAGCTGGCGGCGCTTCACCACCCCCTGTGCGGACTCTACTTCGAGGTCCGCCAGGCGCTTTTGCGCGCGGGCTACGTCGGATTCGGCGGCGCCGCGGCGGCGGTCGTCACCCTGCACGCTGTCACGGAGTTCCTGGGCCTGCCCACGAAGCCCGGAGTAGTGGCGCTCCGCCTCTTCAAGCGTGGCCTTGCAGCGATCGACCTCGGCGGAGAGCGCTTCCGCCTCTTCGTGGACGGAGGGGCCGTGGCTGGCTTCGTCGACATCGCCCGTGCCCATGCCGGCGCGCTCGGTCTCCAGCGATTCGATCTCAATGCGGAGTTCTTCGCGCCGGGCGCTGAGCATCCCGTGCCGTTCGCGTTCGAGTGACACCTGTTGCTCGGCTGCGGCTATGCGCTGCTCCATTTCCACGGAGCGGGTGTCGCGGCGGGAGATGGCCTCACGCCGGCGCCGGATTTCCTCGCCGAGCATCTGCACCTGTTCGCGCAACTGCTTTACCCGGGATTCGGCGGTTGCATGTTCGGCGACCCGCTGGTCGAGTGCCGCTCGGGAACGGGCGATATCGTTGTGCGCCTGGTTCCAGCGTGCAGTGTAGTAGCGCTTGAGCAGGTCGATAAGTTCGGAGGAAAGGCGGATGTGTTCGTTTGCGCGGTCGGCCTGTCGCTCGAGCTGGGAAAGGCGCGGCTCGATTTCGGAAACGATGAGTTCGACCCTTGCCATGTTGTCGCGCGTGGCCCGCAGGCGATCCTGCGCTTCCTTAATCTTCAGGCGAAAGCGCTTCACGTCGGCCGCTTCGTCAATGAAGTTGCGGCGCTCTTCTGGAGACATGCTCAGCACTTCGTCGACGAGGCCCTGCCCCATGATGGTGTAACTGTTCTGGCCGACGTCGCCCCGCATGAGGAGGTCGACGACGTCTTTCAGGCGGACGCGGGAGCCGTTCAGCAGGTATTCGGAATCACCGTTGCGATAGACGCGGCGGCCGATTTCCACTTCCGCGAAGTCGAGGGGTAGCCAGTTGTCCTCGTTATCGAGCGTGAGGATAACTTCGGCCATGCCGACCTGGGCACGCTGACTCGTGCCGGAGAAAATGATGTCTTCGGCTTTCTTGGCGCGGAGCATGCGACTGTTCTGTTCGCCCAGCACCCAGCGAATGGCGTCCGAGACGTTGCTCTTGCCCGAACCGTTGGGGCCAACGACCGCGGTTACGCCCGTGCCGAACTCGAAGACGGTCCGGTTGGGGAAGCTCTTGAATCCCTGGACGGACAGCTTTTTGAGGTACATGGCTACGCCCCCTCCCCGCCTTCTTCGCCCAGGCGCACCACCGCCTGGCGGGCCGCCTCCTGTTGCGCTTCACGCTTGCTCGACCCTTCGCCGCGACCCAATGTGCGGCCCTGGACCTGCACCTCGACGGTGAAGCGGCGGCCGGAATCGCCCGCTGCTTCCTCCACCGTCACATAATCCGGGGGTTCGTGCCACCGTGCCTGGACAAGGTGTTGCAGGTTCGACTTCGCGTCCAGCGGCGACCCGGCTTTCTTTACCGCCTTGAATTCGTCCTTGAGCACGCGGATGGCGAAGGTGCGCGCCGCGCGGTACCCGTGTGCAAGAAAAACGGCGCCAACCACGGCTTCCAATAGACCGGCTAGGTTGCGGTCGCGCTCCCGGCCACCGGCGCCCTCTTCGCCCTTACCAAGGATCATGTAGTCGCCAAGGCCCAGTTGGCGGGCTACGGATGCGAGTGTTGTGCCTCGAACGAGTTCAGCCCGCATACGTGTGAGTTCGCCTTCCGTGGCATCGGGGTAGTTGGTGTGCAGGCGGTCCGCGACGACGAGTCCGAGCAGGGCGTCGCCGAGGAATTCCAGGCGATCATTGGACGTGGCGTGGGCATCGGACTCGTTGACGTAGGAGGCATGGGTAAGCGCCTGCTGAAGAAGCTCAAGCGGCAGGGATTTGAGCGCGAGTCGCTCGATCAGGTCCGCACCAATCACGGGAGAGGCCGCCGGCACAGAGCCTCCACGTCGCGTGCCCGGCAGGTGGCGCACCGGGAATTGCTAAAGTTTCCTCATCATATGGACGGGGATTTCAGACTGTCAACACGAAGCCGGTGCGCGAGGGGGCCTCTTGGCCAACTGGCATCGTCGTGGGCGTCCCCAAAGCCCGTGGTTCCAATCCGCTGTAAAATCCCCCGGATGACCACCGAAAGCGCTGTGAGCCCTTGCTGTGTCTGCGGCGAGTTGACCGAGCCGCACACGACTTCCACTTGCGATGGGTGTGGGCTGGTCTTTCATCTGAACTCGCGTATGGACATGCCGGGCAAGGATTGCGGTGAGGTGTGGGTGAACGAAGAGCACCAGGCGCTGGAATTCGCCTGCAACCGCTGCCTCGCTCCTCCGGAGCCAGCGGAGCTGACGGACGTCATTGACGTTGTCGAAGCGGCGCAGATAGCGGGGCTACCCGAAACTGTTCTTAGTGCGGCGGCAGCGGCGGGCGATCTGCCCGCGAAACGGATAGCTGGCGATGTGCTGATTTTTCAGCGCCGCGACGTGCTGGAGTTCGCGGCGCGAAACGCGTGACCGCAGACTGCTGCGAATGCAGGGAGCCCCTGGTGGCGGGGGCAAGTGTGATGTG
This sequence comes from uncultured Anaerolineaceae bacterium, assembly GCA_964509855.1. Lineage (GTDB taxonomy): Bacteria > Chloroflexota > Dehalococcoidia > Tepidiformales > Tepidiformaceae > CAZDZP01. The sequence continues at coordinate 3,089 of CAZDZP010000106.1, forward strand.
TGCGGACTGCCGGGGGTGGTTCCACTACCCGGACTCGCGGCTCGATGCGCTGCGGCAACGGGGAGAACTCGAAGAAGGGAAGAAATGCGGCGTGCACATTTTTGGAATGCGAAGTGTTTTTGGGCGAGACGTGGTGCCCCTGTGCCTGCGGTGTGACATGGCCTTCCGGCTGGAAAACGGGGTGCCTTCATGAGCCCCACACGACGAAAGCGAACGAGAAGGGATCGCAGTGAGCGCGGCGAACACCCGGCAGCCGGCGCCCCGGCAAGTCCGCCCGCGCCTCCCGGACCGATCTGGCGATGGCGCACCTTCCCCGTGTACTTCGCCTTCGCTCTAGGTTCGTTCCTTGGGCTGTACGCGGGCATTCTCGGCTCGGCGCTGCAAGACGAAGGCCAGGGCTGGTTCCTTACCTCGGCGTTCATCGGCGTTGCAATCATGCTTGGCCTCGGGTTCTCCCGCCTTTCCACCCGGTGGCTCATGGGGCGCAACTGGATTAAGCCCCGTTCGGTGCGCAAGGCGAAATAGCGCTTCCCGCGTCCGCAGGCTCCGCCCGGCAGGGTAGTATCCCCGCAAACGGTCCGGGCAGGCCGGTTGGACCCGGGTAGGAGTTTCGCCATGCCATTCAGCGGAGTTGTGATGCACGGTGCGAGAGTCGGCGATCACGTCGATATCGCGAAGCTGGGTGACGAACTGGGCTACAGGGACGCGTGGGTAACGGAAGTTGCCGGGCCGGACGCCACTACGGTGATGACGGCGGCCGCCCTCGCGACGACGAACATCCACGTTGGCACGGGCATTGTTTCGAACTACACGCGCTCGCCCTATCTGATGGCGATGACCGCGAATTCGTTGCAAGACCTATCGGGCGGTCGCTTCATTGCGGGGTTCGGCACCAGCACGCCGGCGATCGTGACGGGCTGGCACGGGCTCCCATGGGGCAAGCCGCTCGGCTCGACGCGCGAGTATGTCGACCTCATCCGCCGCTTTAGCGCCGGTGAACGCGTGAAGCACGACGGCCTCTACAAGACGCGCGGTGCTTCACTCCGGCCCGCGGCGGTCGCGCCGAAGGTTTACCTCGGCGCGCTGAACGAACGGATGTTGGAGCTTGCCGGGGAAATCGCAGACGGCGTAATTCTGAACTTTCCTACTGCGTCCTATGCCAAGGGCGCTGTCGAATCCATCGAACGAGGCATCAAGAACGCGGGCCGGGAGCGCGGCGATGTCGACATCATCGCCTTCATGCGCACAGCCGTGACGCCTGAGTTCGAACCGGCCGCCGATGTGGTGCGCAAGGAACTCATCGCCTACTTCATGGCGCCGGTCTACCAAAAGGTGTTCAAGGCCGATGGCTACGGCGCCGAGGTTAACGCGATGACTAGCGCGTGGGCGGCGGGCGACCGCGCGAAAGCCGTTTCGGAAATCACGGACCGGGTTGTGGACGACCATGCGCTCATCGGAAGCGTTGAGGAATGCCGGGCGAAAGCGCAGTCGATTCTCGATACGGGCGTTGATCGGGCAATCCTGTTTCCCATTTCGCACGACGGCGAAGGTAAAGAAATGCGCATCCTGGAAACGGTTCGAGCGCTGGCGCCGAACGTCGCGCGCTAGGCGATTCGAACCCAATACCCGGTGCCCCTAACCCCAGTTTCCCTTCTCCGTGTGAGCCCTCGTCTTACTTTGTGTCAGGTTGACACGAAGTCCCCTGCATGGCAAAGTTAACAAGTGACTTAGTGTCACAGTGACACTAAGTAGATGGCAGAGCAGAGCCGAAGGAGGGAAGCGATGACGCAAATCATCAATCCCGAGATTGCCGACCGAGAAGACTTGCTGGCGAAATACAGCGACCCTGACGCGTGCCCCACCGACGCGCTGACGCCCGTTGCGTTGCAGCAGGAGCCGGCGTTCATCAGCTGGCAGCAGGACATTCCGCGCGAGTACCTTTCGATGGAACCCGCCGAGCTGGAGCGCCGCATCCGTGCCGCGCGCGAACAGTTCGGCGAGCGCGTCGTGGTGCTTGGGCATCACTACCAGCGCGACGAGGTCATCCAGTACGCCGACTTCACGGGCGACAGCTTCAAGCTGGCCCAGGCAGCGGCCGCGCAGAAGAAAGCCGAAGTCGTGCTTTTCTGCGGCGTGCACTTCATGGCCGAATCCGCCGAC
>CAZDZP010000106.1:5258-8704 GCA_964509855.1 uncultured Anaerolineaceae bacterium
CATCCTTACAGACCCGTCCGTGCACGTGGTGCTGCCGAACATGGCCGCTGGCTGCTCGATGGCGGACATGGCCGACCCGGAAGATGTGTACGAGGCGTGGGACACGCTGACCGAATGGCTTGGCGACGACCACGGCATCGTGCCGATGACCTACATGAACAGCGCCGCGAGCCTGAAGGCTTTCGTTGGCGAGCATGGCGGCATCGTTTGCACATCCAGTAACGCCGACAAGACCTTCGACTGGGCCTTTGAACGCGGCGAGAAGATCCTCTTTTTCCCGGACCAGCACCTTGGCCGCAACACCGGCTATGCCATGGACATCCCGCTGGACCAGATGGTGCTGTGGAACTACCGCCAGCCCAACGGTGGCCTCACGCGGGAACAGGTGGAGCGCGCGAAGGTCATCCTCTGGCAGGGTCATTGCAGCACGCACCAGCGCTTCTCCGTGGCGCAAATCGAAAAGGCGCGTGAGGACTACCCGGGCATCAACATCATCGTGCACCCGGAATGCAGCTGGGATGTTGTGCAGGCCGCCGACTACAACGGATCAACCGAGCGCATCATCAAAATGGTGAGCGAAGCGCCGGCGGGAACCACCTGGGGCGTTGGCACCGAGATCAACCTGGTGAACCGCCTCGCGCAGGAGAACCCGGACAAGACGATCTTCTGCCTCGACCCGGTGGTGTGCCCTTGCAGCACCATGTACCGCATCCACCCGGCCTACATCGCCTGGGTGCTGGATTCGCTGCTGGACGGCAAGCTCGTCAACGAAGTCCGCGTCGACGAGAAGACCCGCGAATGGTCGCTCGTTGCCCTGGAGCGCATGCTCGCTCTGCCTTAGCGAAGTTGGCTGGCAACACAACGAAAGAGCCCCGCGATTGCGGGGCTCTTTCGTTTCGCGTTCGAGAAGCAGGCTTGGGCGCTACCCGACCTCGGCAAGAAACGCCGCCGGCGAGGTCTCGACAACCTGGCTTACTTCGTCGCAGGGAATGTCGGCCATCTTCGCGTGGTTGCGAATGTCTTCTTCGCTCGCAGCCTCATACAGGCAAAGAGATTCTTCCTTCGCCGGGTCCCAGTAAGAACGAATCCAGGTGAGCCCCGGGAACTGCTTCTGGCATACCACGGAACGAAAGCCAGCGGCCTCAAGGTCGACATCGTCGTAGCCGGGCATGTGGCGGCGGATCAGGTATTGGGACATTGGGCGCATCTCCGCAGGCGTACTGCCGCACGAGTCTAGCAGGCTCCGAAGGCCGTTCGCCTCACACTTCCGAGGGATCTACAGGCTCGAGCAGGGTTGCCAGGTCAGTCGCCTTGATGCGTAGCGCACGCTGGCCCGCCAGTCGACTGGCCTTGAGACGTCCCGAACGGATCCATGCGCGAACCGTTTGTACATGGACCCCGAGGTACTCCGCGGCTTCTTCCGGCGAGTAGAGCTTCTCCTCGATCGGTGTAGGCGGCGACGCGGTGGGATTGCCCTTGAGGTATTCCTCCACCTGTTCGGGAGTCACGCCCAGCTCGCCGAAGACGCGCCCGGGCAAGCCCTCTTCGCACTTCATGAGCGCCAGCAGCACGTGGAGGTCGTCGAGACGCTTGCGGCCGCTGCGCTTGAGCTCTTCCATCAGGCCGCGGCTAAAGCGCGACAGGTCTTCACCAATGTGCACAACCTGGCCCGGCTTGCGAATCGCGGTGCGCTCGACGATGTCTTCGATCATACGGACATCAATGGTGAGCGGACCGAGGTTGAAGTAGCCGAAACGCTGAACCCTCTTGAGGAAGGCGAGAAAGAAGATGTCGAGCGAGCTATCTTCCAGCCGCTCCGATTCGCGAAGGTAGCTGGCCCAAACGGGCTCGTCTGCCTGGAACAAGGCCTGGATGTCGGAGGGGATGCTCCCCCGTTCGATGGACATAGGCAAAGTATCGCACATTCGGGCTACCCCAGACAACGTTGTTATCACCTAAACGCTTGCCAATGCAGTTTTGTTCCGCTTACAACTGAGTCAGACGTTGTTTAAAGGAGTCACTGATGACCATCGCACAAGCAGAGCGCACCTCCATTCTCACGCAGGAGATGCTCGAAACCTTCCGGAGCAGGGCAGCAGCCTACGACCGGGACAACACCTTCTTCACCGAGGACTTCGACGACCTTCGCCGCATCGGCTATCTGGACCTCGCCTTGCCGACGCAGTACGGCGGCGCAGGGTTCACTCTTTCGCAAGTCGGCCAACTCCAGGAACGCCTCGCACAGTACGCCCCGGCCACGGCGCTGGCCCTGAACATGCACCATTACTGGGTGGGAACCGCCGCCGACATGCAGCGCATGGGCGACAACTCGATGGGGTTCGTGCTCCGCGATGCCGCCGATGGGCACATCTTCGCGGCCGGTCACGGCGAACGCGGCAACGACATGCCGCTGTACCTGTCGACCACACGCGCCGAACGGGTCGAAGGGGGCTATCGCTTCTACGGCCACAAGATGTTCGGCAGCCTTTCACCGGTGTGGACTCGCATGGGCATCCATGCGATGGACGCAACCGATCCGCGCGGCCCGCACATCGTGCACGCGTTCATCGACCGCCAGGCTGAAGGCTTCACCATCAAGAAGACATGGGACACGCTCGGCATGCGCGCCACGCAGAGCGAAGATACGCTGCTCGAAGGCGTCTTCGCGCCCGATAGCCAAATCGCCAAGGTCATCCCGGCGGGCACGCCGGACCTGCTGGCGCTCGCCATCGGCGCATGGGGCGTGAGCGGCTTCGCCCGTGTCTACGTGGGAATCGCCCGCCGCGCAATCGAACTGGCAGTGCAGGATGTCCACAAGAAGTCGTCGCTGGCGCTCACCCGGAGCATGGCCTACCACCCGGAGGTTCAGCACCTGGTTGCCGACATGCAGCTCGAACTCGAGTCCATCAGCGCGCTCGTCGACCGCGTGCAGGACGACTGGAGCAACGGGGTGGACCATGGCGACTGGTGGTCGGTGAAGATCGCCGCAGCGAAGCACCAGGCCGCCGAAGGCGCCAAGCGTATCGTCGACGCGGCGATGACCGTTTCCGGCGGGGCGGGCATGTTCCGCGGGAACGAACTGGAGCGGCTCTACCGCGACGTGCGGGCGGGCGGCTTCCACCCCTACAACCCGCTGCTGACGCGCGAAATCGTCGGCAAGATTACGCTCGGGATCGACCCCGGCGAACAGCCGCGCTGGGGCTAACCCGGCAACCGCTACGACAAAGCGGGCCACTTTCCCCGGGGTGGCCCGCTTTGTTTGTTCGCTCTGTTCACACGCTAGTTCTGGGCGCCGAAGCCCGCGTACTTCCGGCGACAGTAGTCATCCACGTCTTCGCGAGTACGTGTCACCAAATCGTCCAGGAGCTCCGCGAGGTAACCGACACGGTCCGCAGCAGGGATGAGTTCGAGCAGGCGTTGCTTCGCCTCTTCCTCGGCCTGTAGCC
>CAZDZP010000107.1:0-8684 GCA_964509855.1 uncultured Anaerolineaceae bacterium
GTGCCGGCCGGGTTGGTTTCCCAGGGCGCGGGCTGGTGCACGGAAACGATGGGCAGCAGGCGTGCCTCGACGATCTGACGGAGCTTCGTCGCGTTGGTGCTGTGGGAGATCTCGATGCCGTCGTAGCCGGACTCAGCAGCGAAACGGGCGAAGTCCGCGCCATCGGCGAAGCGTTCGTGTTGGGCGGTCATCGTGGAAAGTGCAGGGCGCGTCATTCGGCTTCGGGGGCGCCAGCGGGCTGGGAGCGCGGTTCGCCGTGCTGAGCCCGCATCGCTAATCGGCGTGCTCCGAGTAGGGCCAGCGGAGCCATAAATGCCACGACGAAGCTGCCGAACAAGCCACCTCCGCCGGTGAAGCCGAGCATCGGGACGATAAGCGCCGCGACCACCGCGCAGAACCACGCGAGCGGCAGCATCGCCAATCCCGCGTTGCCACGGGTGGCGACGGAAACTGCAAGCCAGGCGAAGGTGCCGACTGTAAGCCAGCCTGCGACCAGCACCGTCATCGCGAGGATGCTAAAGAGTGCCACGGTCAGGACAGGATACGCGCCAGGTCGAAGTAGCTGATCACCACAACGCCGGACAGGAGCACAGCTATGCCCACGAGATGCACCAGCCCTTCACGCTCCGGCGCGATACGCCGTCCACCTCGGAAGATCTCGATGAACACGAACACGGCGCGGCCACCGTCCAAACCGGGGATAGGAAGAACGTTGAAGACCGCCAGGCTGATGCTAAGCAGCGCGGCAAGTTCGATGAGCGAACGCCAACCGACCTGGTCCACCAGCTGGTTTGTCGTGTCGGCGATACCAATCGGGCCGCTGAAGATGGGGGCGTCTTCGCCGCCGGGCGCGCCGCCCGAATTGCTGCCACTGAAGCGAACCTGCAACTCGTTCTTTGTGAGGATGACGGTGTCCCAGAGTGACTGCGCGCCGCGTGGGATGGCCTCCCACGGCCAGAACCACTGGCTTTCACTGAAGGGGTAGAGCAATTCACAGTTTGTCGGCACACCTTCGGCATCGACACCTGCACAGGTTGCGGGAGCGGAAATGCGGATGCCTGTCGGCCCTTCACCAGGCGGTGGATCGAAGCGGGCGTACACCTCGGCTGTCAATGTCGAGCCGCCGCGATTGATGATCCACGTTTGGGTCTCGCCCAGGTTCAGCCGGTTCACGAACACGAGCTCGCCAGTGTTCTTGATGTCGCGACCCTCAGCTTCGAGCACGAGGTCGCCGGGCTGGAGACCCTGCAGGGGAGTCGAGCCATCGCGCATCTCGCCAACGATGCGAGCCTCGGCTGCGGGTGAACCCGGGGCCACTTCGCTGACCTGCGCCATGGTTAGCGCCCGGTCGCGAGGGATCATGAAGCCGACACTGAAGAGCAGCACGGCGGCGATGATGTTCATCACCACGCCGGCGTAGAGCACGATGAGGCGCTTCCACGGCGGGGCAGCCGCCAGCGATCGCTTGTCGGTTGGGTCTTCTTCGCCAAGCAGGCGCACATAGCCGCCAAGCGGCAGCCAGTTGAAGGTGTACTCAGTCTCCGGTCCGCGCCAGAGCACCTTCGCACGAGGGGGAAATCCCAGGGCGAATTCCAGGACCTTGATCTTGAAAATCTTGGCAGTGATGTAGTGACCGAACTCGTGAATGATGACGAGCGGAAAAAGTAGGAGGCAGAAGAGGAAGATAGCGCGGAGGATCGCGAGCGGATCGAAACTCGCGAGAAACAGGGGCTCAATCAAGCGGTCACCATCCTGACTACGTCGCGGGCCTGGGTTCGAGCCCACGCGTCGGCGTCGAGAACCTCTTCGAGCGAAGGGGCTTCGACTGTCTTATGCCTATCCATTACATCTTCGACCACGCGGGCGATTCCCGTGAATGGGAGACTTCCCGCAAGGAATGCGCCGACAGCGATTTCATCCGCAGCGGCCATCACCGCACCCATCGTGCCGCCTTCGTTGCCGGCGCGCATCGCAAGGGCAAGGCAGGGGAAACGGGCGAAGTCAGGTTCTTCGAAAGTGAGGGACCCGATCTCGGCGAGGTTGAGCGGCGCGGTCGTGCGATTTGGCATTCGTTCGGGGAAGGAAAGAGCACATTCGATGGGCAGGCGCATGTCCGGCAGGCCAAGCTGCGCCTTCACGCTGCCATCGCTGAATTCGACCAGCGAATGCACGATCGACTGCCGGTGGACGACGACTTCCACGCGATCCATCGGGACATCGAAAAGCCAGGTGGCCTCGATCGTTTCCATGCCTTTGTTCATCAGCGTGGCGCTATCAACGGTGATCTTGGCGCCCATGTTCCACGTCGGGTGGTTAAGCGCCTGTTCAGCGGTGACGGCGGCCATTTGCTCGTCGGAGAAGTCCCGGAATGCGCCGCCGCTGGCTGTAAGGATGATGCGGCGAATCTCGTGCGATTCTTCGCCCCACAGGCACTGCCAGATGGCGGAATGCTCGCTGTCGACCGGGCGAAGCTGGCCGCCGCCTTCGTTGATTGCGTCACGAAGCAGGTGGCCGGCCATGACCAGTACTTCTTTGTTGGCGATAGCCACGGGGAGACCGCGGCGCAGTCCGATGAGCGTCGGCGTCAGGCCCGCGGCGCCAGCGGTGCCGACGAGCAACATGTCCACGTCGTCCGCGGCGGCGATGTCGTCCATGGCCGCTGTTCGCGCGGCCACAGTATCCAGCGCACCGCGGAGTGCGGGCGACTCCGCCTCGGCCGAAACATAGCGCGGTCGGAACTGCTCGACCTGTTGCGAAAGCAGCGTCGTGTTCTGCCCCGCGCAGAGTGCCTGCACGGTGAAGCGCTCCGGGTAGCGGGCGATCACATCCAGCGCCTGGGACCCGACCGACCCGGTGGACCCAAGCACGGCAATACGAAGGGGCGATTGGCTCACAGTCCCATCGTATCCGCTCGGACGCGTGGTCGACAGCGAGCCGGACCACGTTCGGGTTGCGTCGCACGGTTTGCTACCAGTCGATAGGCTTAGCACCATGCACTTCATCGTCGATGGCAACAATGTGGCGTGGGCGGCTTTCCACGCCCTCGGACGCGCGATGGGAGCCGAAACTCCCGAGCAGAAGGCACGGGCGACGCTACTCGGGCTTACGCAAAGCATCGTTGGGATGGTCAGCCCCGGTTCGCCGGCAACGAGTGACTTCAGCGATGGAGAAGCGGTGCGTGGCCTGGTCGTCGCTTTCGACGAGGGGCGGCCAAATCGCCGCCGATCGATCTACCCGGCATATCAAACAGGGCGCGAAGGCCAGTCGTCGTTCATGGACAATGAGCCCTACGTGCTTGAGGGCATCCGGCAGTTCAGCGAGGCCGCGAGCAACATGCCGATCACAATACTGCGTGGCGAAAACACCGAAGCCGACGACCTCATCGCTTCGGCCACGCTGGCCCTGGACCCTGAACCAGTGCGCATTGCCTCAAGCGACCGTGACTTTCTGCAGCTTGTGAACGAGCGCGTGAGCATCTTTTCGTTTGTGAAGAAGGCCATCATTGATCACGGCGATTTCGACGCGGCCGTGCTGCCCGCAACGAAAGAGGGGGAACCGATCAGCTTCCCTCGCGAACGTTTCGTCGACTTCCGGGCGCTCTGCGGCGATTCAAGCGATGACCTGCCGGGGCTCTCCGGGATCGGTCCGCTGACGGCGGCGCGACTGCTCGCGTACCGGCCGCTGGACGACTACTTCGCTAACCCGTCCCTGGTGCCCACGGCTATGGGCAAAGCGAGCCGCAAGATTGAAGCCGCTTTCTACGACCCGGAAGCGCGGGTGACCGTGGAACGCAATCGCTCGCTGATGGACCTGAAGCTCGGGGCGTCTTTCTTCCCAGACCTGACACCGGTTGCAACCGTGGGCACATGGGACCGCGACGCCGTGGAGGCATGGCTCAAGGAACAGCGCATCGCGCGGGTGAACCCGAAAGCGACCATCGAGTCGCTCGAACGCCTCGCGAGCTTCGGGCCAGTTTCGTTCGCAGACGCCTAGCGACAAACCGCATTCGCGCTATGCTTAACGCGCGGGCGGCTAGCTCAGTTGGCTAGAGCACCTCGTTTACACCGAGGGGGTCGGGGGTTCGAGCCCCTCGCCGCCCACCATCTCCCTACCGCGGATTCGTGAAGACAGTCACGTAGACCCACACGTTTCCGTCGCGCACCACCGCGACCCCCACCGCCCCAAACATCGGCTCCAGGATGTTCGCCCTGTGCCCTGGACTCGCCATGAGTCCCTGGAACGCCGCTACAACGGTCTGGTTCGAGGGGTAGTTGTTTCGCGCGAGGTTTTCGCCGGCGAGGCGGTACAGCAGCCCGCGAAGCGCCAGTTCGGAAAATGCTGATGTGCCATCGGGGGCGTAGTGGTCGAAGTAGCCGTTGCCTACCAGGTGCCGGGCTCGCGCCAGCGCAACTTCGTCCAGTTCAGCGTATCGAAGCAGGGGCTGCAGTCCCAGTTCGAGTCGCGCTCCGTTCATCTGGTCGAGGAACTCGGCTTCTTTTTCCGTGACCGCGTCGATGGTCGTAGCCGGCGTTAGACCACTCGGTAGCGAGCCGGGGGTGGCGGCAGCGGTAAGCGGTAGTGCCGGGGCATCGGCGTCATCCGAACGGGCGCCGGCTGCTTCGAGTTCGGCGACCGCGGGCGTAGTCGCTCCCCCCGGTTCGGCGGCGGATGCCGAGTTAGTTTCGTCCCCGGGGTCGGGTTGCAAATCGGTGACAGATGCCTCTATCGCGGCGCCGGGGAGGGAGAAGAATGCCTGCTCTGCCGATGTTGTTGGTACGGACCCGTTCGTGGCCTCACGCAAGGTGGGAGCGCTCTGCACCGCAATCGCGCCCACCGAGGCAAAGGCCCCGAGGACAAGCATCCAACCGAAAGCGGGCATCTTCATGCCTACACTTTCGAACGTTTCGTGCTTGCCCTGTATTGGGATTTCTCCTGACGGGTCCGAGGGAGGAACGCGCACCAATGACGGCCCTGGTCTACAGCTCTTCGACGCGCCTCGCGCCACCCGTGGGCATCCGGCTGGCGATGATTACCCGCGGACTCGAACGCGGGTACGCTCGTGCGCGCACCCTTGAGGACCTTGGCTACCGCGTCACCGTCTGCGGCGAACCTTCGCGCGCACCTGAGTTTGTGCAAGAAGCCAACGCCGAAGCCGTGATCGTTGACCTTGGCCGCGAGCAGACCACGACGACCGAGATTCTCCATGAGCTGCGTCGCGCGACCGACGGTCCGATCCTGGTTGTGGGCAGCCGCGGCGATTCCGCGGAGCTGGTTCAGAGCTTCGAAGCCGGCGCCGACGAGTTCTGCGGCCCTCGCACCTCGACTCCCGAACTGGACTACCGGCTGCGAGCGTTGCTTCGTGCGATGCGACGTACCGGCGAGGTCCGCGTCGACGAAGACACCCGTACCGTGCTTCGTATAGGCGAGCTCGAAATTGATTCCGAAAGCCAGCTCGTGAAGAAGCGTGGTTCGATCGTGCAACTTTCGCCGACGGAGTTCCGCCTACTCGTGACACTCGCGGAAAACGCCGGCCGTGTGGTCCCGTCGCGAGCACTTATCGCACGAGTTTGGGGCGACCAGTACGCCGGTGAGAACCAATACCTGCGGCTTTATGTCCGGTATCTTCGTCAGAAGCTCGAAGACGACCCGAGTAACCCGCGGTACATCGTGAACCGCTGGGGTAGCGGATACGCGCTCGAGGAGCCGCCCCGCGCGGCCTGACTCTGGACGCCGCCTCGGCGGACCCCCATGATCCCGTGCACACCACCCGGGAGACCGCTATGTCCGAAATGACCCCCCACAGCATCCTGCGCGAAAGCATGCGATCCATGCACGCGTTGCTCGACAAGGCCGTCGAAGGCATGACCGCTGACCACTTCAACTTCCGCCCGCAGGAAGGCGGCGTGAGCGCCTTCTTCAGCCTGTGGCACTACGTCCGCACCGAAGACAACATCATCAACTGGGTGACGCAGCAACAGCCCACGGTGTGGCTGAACGGCTCCTACAACGAGAGGTTCGACCTGCCCCGCAATTCGCAAGGAACCGGGATGACCGAGGACGAGGCAAACGCCGTCCATGTTCACGACGTCCCAGCGTGGATGGAGTACCAGCAGAAGGTGTGGCAGGCCACGGACGATTTCCTGGCTGGCATGTCACCGGAACAATTCCTCGAACGCAAAGTCACCATCAAGCCCCTGGGCGAAATGTCGCTGTGGAACGGCATTTATGGCGTCTGCCTCAGCCATGGGTACCGTCACGTTGGCGAAATCGAGTACGTGCGCGGCGTTCAGGGTCTTGGCGGGCTGACTATTTAGGGGTTACGCGCAGCGCGAAGTGGACAGAGACTCCGCCGCCGCGACACGCACCAGTCAACCGTCTAGGCTTAGGGAAAGCCGGGGCCGCGCGCCCTCCCAAAAGGAGCTTCGTATGGAGCAACCAAAAGACGAGTCCGTGAAGAAGATGTGGAACTACGCGGAGAAGTTCGCTGCGAAGTCGGGCACGCACCTGCACCCGATCCGCGACATCACCGAAGGCGTTGTGCTTGGCCTCGCGTCGAACATCGACAACTACGGGCGACCGCTGTGCCCCTGCAACTTCTACCCGCAGAAGGACGAGAACGGCAACTGGGAAGACGGCCTCTACCTTCCCCGCGAAGAGGAAGTGAAGCGCCGCGACTGGATCTGCGCGTGCGACGAAATGCAGGTCTACAAGTACTGCCACTGCCTGCTCTTCGTGACCGAGGAGGGCCTCCCCATCACCGAGCACCTGCCGGAAGACCACGAGGGCCGCGAAATCTACGGCGTCGTAAAGGACCCCACGCCCGACAAGGGTCGCGCGCTCGGCCGGGTGAAGGACCGCCAGTCGGAAGAGAAGTAGGTACACCGATGAAACTCGGTTCGGCACCACGTTTGGCGGTGGCCGCGACCGGAGGGGCTGTCGCTGGCCTCTCGCTCATTTTTGGGCTGGAGCAAGCAGAGGCTGGAGTTGCCGGTTGGCTGATCCTCGTAGGGTTTGTGCTGTTTCTTATCCCGGCATTGCTCGCTGTGCTGCTCAGTGCGCCTGACTTCGACATCGGGCGCGGCGCCGTCTACGGGGCCCTGGCCGCAGCCTCTCCGCTGGCCGTGGGAACGGCCTATGCCATCTCCCAGGACGACATGGCCGCCCCAGTCGGGAACCTGCTCTTCATTGCAACGTCGGGTCTCGTAGGTGGCGCCGCGGGAGCAACGGCGGTTGCCGTTGTGGGAGCGCTGCGCGGCGCGAAGACCGTCCCAGCGGGAGTCGAGCGGGGCTAGTCAGGCGAGCGGATTGACGACGCGGATGCCGTCAAAGCGGCGAAAGTCGCGATCGTTTGTCCAGATTGTGCTGACCTCGTGCTGCTTCATCAGGGCGACGATGTGAGCGTCGTGGACCAGCTTTCCGCGAGCTTCGTTCTGCACGACGGTAGACCTCAACAAATCCATGAACTCCACCCCTTCGGCTGGCGCATGAACATTCGGCTGTTCCAGCAAGTACTCAAGCGAGCCGAGGGCCTCGTCCAGCGACAGCGGCCGCTGGAACAAACCGTGAAACGTTGCCACGCGAAGGAATCCCAACATCACCGGCCAAAGACGAACACCGAGTTGAAACTCTCGACCAACTCCTCTATGGCCGCCGCCGCGCGCGTTTGCATGGGGCTGCCCTCGTTGGACGCGTATACGAGAACGTTCGAATCAAGCGCGATCTTCACGAGGCTCCAGATATGCGGCGACATCCTCGGCATTGAGGAATTCCTTCACGGCAGACCAGTCCTCCATTGGAATGCGCGCTCCCATGTTGCGGGATGGCCACTTGAAGGGTTCCCGCGGCTTCGGTTCGGATCGCTCCCGTAGGGCATCACCTAGCAACTCGGATACGACATCGCCGAGGGATCGCTGTTCTTGTTGCGCACGCTTTTTCAGTTCGCCGAGGATCAGTGGATCGATATTCAATGTCGTTCGCGGCATGATGCTGTGATGATACCACCGGCGACATCACCGCATCACGAGTAGGTCGCTAGAAACACCGAAGGGCACCCATTGGGTGCCCTTCCGGTTTGGTGCCGGAGACGTCGCTACGCGGCTTTGCCGGCGGCCTCCACCGACTTCGCGGCTGCTTCGCCGAGTTCCTTGGCGCGGATGACGGCGATTCCGGATTCCTCGATGAGCTTTTCGCCCTCGGCGAGGTTCGTGCCCACCAGTCGCATGACCACCGGTACTTCGATGTTGAGTTGCTTGTGCGCGTCGATGACGCCCTGGGCGATGATGTCGACGCGGGCCATGCCGCCGAAGATGTTCACCAGAATGGCTTCCACGGACGGGTCTTCGAGGATGACCTTGATTGCGCTCACGACGCGCTGCGGGTCGTTCACGGTGCCGATGTCGAGGAAGTTGGCCGGTTCGCCTCCGGCGAGCTTGATGGAGTCCATGGTCGCCATGGCGAGACCGGCGCCGTTCACGATGCAGCCGATGTTGCCTTCGAGCTTGATGAAGTTCGAAACGCCGAGGTCCTGTGCAAGGATTTCGAGCGGGTCTTCTTCGTCCTTATCGCGAAGGGCTTCGAGGTCCTTGTGGCGGAAGAGTGCGTTGTCGTCGATGGAGAGCTTGGCATCGACCGCGGCGACGCGGCCATCTTCAAGCAGGGCAAGCGGGTTGATTTCGACGAGGCTG
>CAZDZP010000108.1:0-8549 GCA_964509855.1 uncultured Anaerolineaceae bacterium
GTGCAGGACTTCGTTGCCGCATGGGACAAGGTGATGAACCTGGACCGCTTCGACCTCGACTGATTCCGCGTGAGGTTGGCCGGTCACGACGCGAGGGAACTGCCCACGGGTGGTTCCCTCGTTCGTTCGAACGACGGACGCTTAGGCAGATGAGTTGGTAAACTGAACATGCACAGGGCAGCGATCCGGGATCGAAGTCAACTGAGCGCATGAGCGGGCGGGAGTAGCTCAATGGTAGAGCTCCTGCCTTCCAAGCAGGTGGCGAGGGTTCGATTCCCTTCTCCCGCTCCAAAAACTTGAGCTGCTTCCGGAGGTCCGGGACCATATGCCGTACGCGGCGAGGAGACAGTCATGGCAAAGGGCCAGGAAAAACCGGCGAAGACGAACAAGCCCAAGCTCTCGGTGAAAGAACGCAAAGCGAAGAAGGCCGAAACCAAGGCCGCCAAGGAATAACCAGGCCAATCCGCCCCTTCGCCACGCGCGAGGACGCGGCGGTTGCGACGGGAAAGAACGCCGAAGGGTCCAGCCCCAGCTGGATTAGCCTGCGGTCGGCGCGATTTCTTCGTGCCAGCGGGCTTCGATGTGGCGGCGAATATCGGCGAGCGGCGCCGCTTCCGAAACCTGGCCGAATTCGTTGAAACGGAAGCACTCTGTGAGCCACGCCCAGTGCTCCAGGCGCAGACGGATGAACCCATCGGGGCGTGGCATTCCGAAGTTGGGCTTGTAGGTACATTTCCAGGCGTCGTAGTACTTGCAGATGAGGGGCCGCTCAGGCGATTCGAAAACGCCGCAGCGGCCGTTCTCCAGGTGGCGACAACGAGTTCGCACAATGAGCGACCAGGCGTCGTTAGCGATGCCAAGCTCCACGCCCGGGAATCCCAGCGCGAACCGGTAATAGTCCAGTGAACTCATCGTAGTTGGCGCGGCTTGCGGAAAGACCAGCGTGTCGCAGCAGTAGGCCCCACAACCAGTGCACGGGTTGGTGAGATCCTGGTATTCGAGTGCGGCCGGAGGCGGCCGTTCTTCGATCCCCGTGACGACAGCCTGGCGCCAGGCATCGAAGGCCTCGTCGCCTTCGAAAGGCCGTGGTTCTGACGGTGGCGGAGTTGCAGTTATGTCGCGCAACCCTTCGACCATTTCCTGCCAGTCGGGCGTCTTCACAATCTGGTTGAACTCGTTGCATTCGATGCGAGCCGCGATGTATTCGAAGCGGGGGCGGTCGATCTGCAAGAACTCGTCGCCCACGCTACTTGTAAACACGCGTTTGTACCAGCAGTTGTAGGGGTTGTACTGGGAGCAGATCTGTGGCTGCTCGCCGGTGTCGTGAACGGTGCAGGAAAGGTCGTTCCGGTCCAGGAAGCGGCAGGGATAGACGTAGTAAACGCTCCAGTCGCCACTGGCCGCAAGGCCGAGCTGGATGCGGTCGAAGTTGAGCAAGTAGCGGGCGTGATCGAGCTCCAACAGGTTGGTGACCTGGAAGGTGTGGAGCGGGAGATGCGTGCAACACGGGGATGTCTGGCAACTTTCGCAGGGCGAGGCAAGGCTATCGGCGACCAGGCGGGATGGCGCGGAGTAGTCAACCAAACCCTCGCCGATGCTGTCCCATGGAATAACCTGCGGGCCTTCGCCAATCGAACGCATTCAGTCGTCCCCGTTGGCGAGACGGAGGATTTCGCGCGCCGTTGGCGAAAGCGTGGCCGCATAGATAACTTCGTGGATGCGGGATCTCCCAATGCGAGCGGTGATAACCACGAAGGCTCCTCCCTCGACTGTTTCGTCGGCCTGGTAAGCCTCCTCGGCGGCGAACTTGGTTTCGAGGATATGGCGAAGATCGTCGATTGCGCCCTTGTTGATGGTGCGCGTGGGATCGCCGGGCCATTCCTGGTCGAAGGGAGTTTGCCAATCGCCTGAATCATCGCTGTGGCCGGATTCGAAGACATCGCCGTTCGCGGTCACGTAGTAGCGGATGTTGGGCGTGGGACTCTTTCCGCGATTGATGGACTGGACGCGGAGCAGAGCTTCGTTCGGTAGTGGGTCGCGGTCGCGCCGGACGAGCCGTTCGTCGAGCGGGGATGGTGCGTCAGGCGATTTCTCGGTCATGTTCCCACAAACTTCCAGTCGTCGTATCCGAACTTCGGATCGGGGAGGGCGGCCTTCAGGGTGGTTTCGGCGAGGGCCGACCAGAAGGTCACGTAGTGCTGAATGCGTACGTCGTCGCCGCCGTCCATGATGCTGGCGTGGTCGGCGTCGCCGCGTTTCGCTACCTGTTCAGCGTAATCCTTCCCGAAGGCCTTCGCGACGAGGTCGTAGTGCGTGGAATTGGGCACACCGGCGGCAGCGTACTCGTCATCGAGACCGAGCATGTGGCCAAACTCGTGTGCGGTGGTGTCCTGCATGTTCGT
Source organism: uncultured Anaerolineaceae bacterium (assembly GCA_964509855.1). GTDB lineage: Bacteria > Chloroflexota > Dehalococcoidia > Tepidiformales > Tepidiformaceae > CAZDZP01. The sequence goes on from CAZDZP010000108.1 coordinate 2,403, forward strand.
AAAGCCAGCCGGGACGGCGTTGGTGATTTCGACCTTGCGCCAATCAGCCGTCTTGGCGGCCCCGGTGTCGCCGACGCCGCTGGCCTTGATGTTGTGGTGCGTGGCGCCGGTGGCGTTGAGGATGTCGACGACTGCCTGGGCGCGCTTTTCGGAAAGGGTCTGGTTGTCGGCGGGGATGCCAGTGGCGCTGGAATGGCCAACGACCTGGATATCGAACTTCGGGTTGTTGATTCGGCTGATGTAGGTGCCCATCGTCTCGAGCTTTGCACGGTCGGCCGCTGGCACATCGACTGAGTTGTTGCCGAACAGGATGGGAGTGGGAGTAACGCGGTTCACACGCGTGAGCTCGCCTGCGCCAGTCGACGGGTTGAATTGCGGCGCCGGAACGTCGTCGCCCTGGTAAAGCTTGAGTACCCCTCCACCAACAGCCGTGGATTCACCTGCCTTCGTTGCCCGGTCCCGGACCTCAATGGTGAAGTGCTGGTCCGCCTCCACCATCTGGATGTTCACTTTCACGCCAACGGGGTTTAGCTTTCCCCAGATACTCTTCGGTTCACGGACGTTCTGGAACTCATAGCGCCCGCTCCACTGTTTCATCACCTGGCTAACGAAATTCGACTTGTACGCAGCGTGACGGACGGCGGTGATCAACCCCCAGAGATTCTTCTGCGAAGGCACTTCAACCTTCTCCTCTGGCCAGACGAACTTCAGTTTCATATCGGCCGTGGCCAACTTGGAAGCCGGGTCGTAGGTCACATCGAACTTGCCGTTGAACCCCTCGGTAAAGTTCGGGAAGGTGTAGGGGCCCGCCAGGAATTTCGGGAAGTCGATCTTCGCCTGGAAGAACTTGGCATCCCACAGGGTGAGGTTCACGACCTTCGAAGCGCCGCCTTTTTCGTCGGTGGCCTGGACTTGGATGGTGGCGCTTTCCGCTCCCTTGAGGTCGGTGCCGGGGGTGACCACGCCGGAGGCGTCGATCGTGGAACCGAAGGCGTCACCTACGATGCTCCACTTCGAGACGGCGGCGCCGCCCTTAACTGCAGCCGCCGCGGTGGTATTGGTCTTGCCATCAGCCGGGACTTCGGCCGGGGCAAAGGTGATGGAATCGATGGAACCCTTGGCCGCTTCGGGCGCAGCCTTGTCTGCCACCGCGGCGCCGCCTCCCTTTGGGTCCTGGCGGCGGACGGGATGGCTCGTGTTCCTCCAGAGGCGGCGGCCATGCTCATGGCGGTCACGTGCGGCAGAGGCTCCTTGATTGCCGAACAGGTGGCCGCGCGCTGGTCGGCTCTGCCCGGCATCGTGGAGGGCCTGGACCTTTTCCTCACCCTCCAGCCAGTGCCTCTGGACCTTTTGCTTGCTCGCCGCAGACGGGTCTAGGAGGCGGGATACGGCTTTGTTCCCGATCGAGCGCTGGAGCTGGGCCATGCTCGTGTTCGGAAGTGAAACGGCCCCGGACTTGAGCTGTTTAAGAGGGTTCTCAGCACCGACAACACGCATCCCGTTTTCGGCCAACGGGTCGGTTTGGCGACTCGCCCGGGAGCCGTCGGTAGCGACCGGGCCCTTGCTGGAGGGCGCGCGTTCGGATGCCATTTGGCATCACTATACAACAGGCCGATTCGGCTCCCGGGGCGGCGTAATGAGGGCGCGCGGGCTGCATGGGTTGGAGCCTTGGGGTAGGGTGGAGGTTCACCCTTTACCAGGAGAGCTTTCACCGGCGCGAGCGAGAGGTACCTTTATGAATTGGAAAGACACCCCGGACGAGGCACGTTTTCGCGAGGAGGTTCGCACCTTCATCAAGGAGCGCTTCCCGGCGAACTACCGGCCGGACAACCGGCGTGAACAGAGCCTTGAACCCGAGGATGTCCACGGCTACGACTGGCCCGCAGACCGGAAATCGGATGATCCGGAGCGGCGCGAAGGCGCGATGGCCTGGGTTCGGGCCCTTTCGGAAAAAGGGTGGGTGGCCCCCCACTGGCCAACTGAATACGGCGGCGCGGGTCTCGGCGTCATCGAAAGTGCGATCTTCACGGAGGAGATGGCGAGGGCGGGCGCGGCATCCATCGGCGGCGTGGGCGTAAACCTGCTGGGGCCAACGCTCATCCAACACGGCACCGAAGATCAACGCAAAGAACATCTGCCAAGGATCGTGTCGGGAGAGGCCGTTTGGGCACAGGGATTCTCTGAGCCCGAGTCCGGGTCGGACCTTGCTTCGCTGCAGACGCGGGCGGTACGCGACGGCGACACCTACGTGCTCAACGGACAGAAGATTTGGACATCCTTCGGGCACTACGCGGACTGGCTCTTCGCGTTGGTGCGCACCGACTCGGAGGCACCGAAGCACCGGGGAATCTCGTTCCTGATGATGGACATCAACACGCCAGGCATCACGGTGCAGCCGATCGTGGACATGCGTGGCGGTGACCCGTTCAGCGAAGTGTTCTTCGACGACGTGCGCGTGCCGGTTGCGAACCGCGTGGGCGAAGAGAACCGCGGCTGGTACGTCGCCATGACCACGCTGGACTTCGAACGGTCCGGCATTGGCGGCACCATCAAGTATCGCAAAGAGCTGGCGCAACTCGTGGAGTTCATGCGCAGCGGCGAAGCCGAGCAATACCTGCGCACCGAGGCACGCGATGTGTTGCGGCACGAGATCGCGCAACGGTACATCGAAATCGAAGTGCTCTACCTGCTGGGGATGCGCACCGTTTCGATGCAGGCGGCGGGCGAGGTGCCGAACTACGAAGCATCGGTCAGCCTGCTGTTCGGCTCCGAAGTTCACCAACGCCTGGCGCGAACGGGCGTCAACGCCTTCGGCCCCTACGGCAACATCTGGCAGCGCGATGGTGCGCCGCTGGAAGGGCTGTTCACCCACGACTACATGGACGCTTCGCCGCACACAGTGCTTTCCGGCACGTCGGAAATCCAGCGCAACGTCATCGCCACGCGCGGGCTTGGCCTGCCGCGAGACTGAGCGTTCGTCGCGTCCGGCATGAGAAAAGCCCGGGACATGCCCGGGCTTTTCATCGTTTCGCCGAAGAGCTAGCCGTTCGAAGGGATCTTGTCGGAACGCACCCAGACGCCGGGCTTCTCTTCCCAGAAGAGCTGGACGAGCATGCCGCCGGTGTGTTTCGGGTGGACGAAGGTGTCGTTCCATGTGGCTCCGTCGGTCACCCCGGAGTTGTCGTCGAAGGTCGGGATCTCGTGCGTTTCGCAGGCGGCCATCGCCTTCGCCCAGTCGCGCACCTCGAAGGTGACGTGGTGGGCGGCGGGGCCGCGTGTATTGACGAAGCGTTCGATGAATGAGCCTACGCCCTCGGGTTGGATGATTTCCCAGAACATCTGCTTGCCGGGCGTTTCCATCACGAGGTCGGCGAGGTCGTCGTGCTCGCCGTCGGCCGTGCGCCAGATTTCGCGGTAGCCAAGCAAGCCTTCGTACCAGCGTGCGAGTTCGTCGCGGTTGGCGTAGGCCTGGCAGATGTGGTCCACGCCAACGATGTCGAGACGGGGCGCGTCCGGCGCGGCTGCGGACGCAACAGCGCCGCCGGGAAGGGCGTCCTTCACATGGAAGCGGTAGCGCAGCCCTTCGGCGTTGGCGGGGTTCATTCGTGCTTCCACCCAGCCATCGCCCGTGGCGGCCGGTTCGACACCAGCCCTGGACAGCTCGGCGGCCGTCGCGGCCACGTCATCGACTTCGACGGCGACGTGGTGGACGCCAGGGCCGCGCGGGCTGTCGATGAACTCCTGGTATTGCGACGCGCTGTCCTTCGGGCTCAGCACCTGCCAGCGGATGTCTGAACGGCCGGGGATGTCCAGCAGCGCACCGGCGACGGCACCGTCGTCCCAGCGGGACTGCAGCTGGAAACCGAAAAGCCCCTGCAGCAGCTGAACCTGGGGGTCGACTTCCGGGACGACCTGGGTGATGTGGTTGATCTTGTTCACGGTAATCAAAGGCTGCTCCTCCTGGTGTCGATAGCGTCGGACTGGTTAGACAGGGTGGCTTTCTAGCATGTCGTAGCCGTTGTTCACCAGTTCCTTGATGAGGCGGAGGTTGTAGGGGTTCATCGCGCCAACACGGCGACCCATTTCAGCGACTTCTTCTTCGAACTTGTCCTTGGAAATGACCTGGTTGGCGAGGCCAATCTGCAGCGCTCTTTCTGCGTTAACACGAACCCCGGTGAACATGAGTTCTTTCGCCATGGCTTTGCCGACACGTTCGGGGAGGCGCTTCGGGCCACCCCAGCCGGGGACGACGCCGCCCACTTCCGGCTGATCGGGGTCGCCGTCTTCGGTGATCTTGGGGCGATAGGGCGGGTCGGAGGAAAGGGTAATCTCGGGCAAGCCGAGCTGTGCGTCTTCGGAACAGACAATGAAATCGGCGCCGAGCGCCAGTTCGAGGCCGCCGCCGAGGGCGTAGCCGTGGACTGCGGCGATGACGGGCTTACCCATGTCTTCGAGCATGTTGACGAGCTTTTGGCCGATGCGGTTGCTGTTGATGCGTTCGGCCGGCGTCATGTCTTCGGACCAGTCGAGGTCGAGGCCGGCGCAGAAGGCGCGACCGGCGCCTCGAAGGATCACCACGCGCACCTCTTCGTTTTCGTCGAGCTCGACGAAGGCTTCGCGCAGCTCCTTCACCATTTGCTGGCTCATCGCGTTGAGCTTGTCGGGCCGGTTGAGGGTAAGGGTGGCGGCGCGCCCTTCGACGGTCACTTCGATGGTTTCGTACAAGATGTTCTCCTTGGGCGGCATTTAGACCGCGTCGGCCTCTCGCAGGGCAATGATGTCGGGCCAGTCGTAGCCGAGTTCCAACAGGATCTCTTCCGTGTGCTGGCCAAGTTCTGGGGCGAGCCCGCGCGGCTGCGCCGGGGTCTCGCTGAATGAGATGGGCGTGTTGACGATGCGGACGCTGCCCATTTCCGGGTGCTCAAGTTCGGTGATGTACTCATTAGCGAGCACCTGGGGGTCGTTGACGACTTCTTCGTAGGTTCGGACGCGGCCACAGGCGAGGTCGATCCCGGAAAGGACGGCAGTCCAGTGGTCGATGGTGTTGCACGCGAAGACTGCGTCGAGTCGTTCGATCAACGGGCCGCGGTTCTGCGCACGGGCAGCAACGGTGTTGAAGCGGTCGTCGGTGGCAAGGGACGGTTCGCCAATGAGTTCGCAGAACTCCGCCCACAGGTCTTCGCGCACACCCGCGAGGGTGAAGTAGCCATCGGACGCGGGAAAGGTGTTCCAGAGCACGCCGAGGTGGGGGTGTCCGCGACCGGCGCGGCGGGGCAGTTCCTTCTTAAAGAGGTGGTGGGTGATCTCGCAGGTTTGCATGGCCACCTGCGAACCGAGCAGCGAGACATCGACAGACTGGCCAACACCGCTGCGTTCCTTCGCCACAAGCGCGGCGAGAATCGCGACGGCGAGCATGGTCGCGCCCGACTGGTCGGCGATGAAGGTGCCGACGGGCGAGGGCGGATTTCCCTCTTCGCCGTTGACGCTCATGATGCCGCCGAGCGCCTGGGCAACGATGTCGAACATCGGCCGCTCGGTGTCCGGGCCCTTCGTGCCAGACCCGGATGCGTGGGCGTAGATGATTCCCGGGTTGCGTTCGCGAAAGGCGTCGTAGCCGAGGCCCCACTTTTCCATGATTCCGAAGCGGAAGTTGTGGACGCAGACGTCGGCCTGTTCGCCGAGCTTGAGGATGACTTCGCGGCCACGTGGATGGGCGAGGTCGACGGTGATGCCACGCTTGCCACGATTGTGAGCGAAGAAGTCCGGGGCGACTTCGTCGGGATTGAGGCCGCCGAAACCGTGCCGGCCGGCGTCGCCGTAGTGGGGACGCTCTACCTTGATGACATCCGCGCCAAAGTCGGAAAGGAGCACGGTCGCGTAGGGGCCTTGCTGCCACTGCGACATGTCCAGCACTTTGATCCCATCGAGGGGTCCGCTCATTCGATTCCTCCGGGAGGGTGGCATCGACGGCGACCGGTGGCCGTCGACCGTGTTGCATTGCACGGCCGGCAGGGCATTCCGAAGCGGGGAAAATGGCACACCAATGGCGCACGCTGCAGTTCCGCGCAGCGGTCAACACGACATGTGACGAATTCACGTCCACATGCGAGCGATCGTTGTGGCGGTTGCGCGTGAAGGGGCCTATCG
>CAZDZP010000109.1:0-8524 GCA_964509855.1 uncultured Anaerolineaceae bacterium
CGCGGCCTTCGTGGGTCCAGGCGACGGTGGTGCTCCAGTGGGCGCCGAGCATGGCTTCGGCGGCGCTGGTTTCGACTTCCTGGCCATGGCCCGTTTTGTCGGCGTAACGAAGGGCGGCCATGGTGGCGAGCGCGAGCTGCATGCCGTTGTGGAATTGCGCCTGGGAACCGGGGACGCGAAGTGGCGGGGCGCCGGGATCGCCGGCGATGGCCCAGTAACCACCGAGTGCGTAGTCGGTGATCTCGTCGCCCTTCCAGTTCGCGTAGGGACCGGTGCGGCCGAAATGGTCGGCGTTGGCCACGACAACGCGCGGGTTGGCCGGCGAGAGCGCCGACAGCAGCGACCCCGGGGCAGACTCGCCGAGGGTGAAGTCAGTGATGACCAGGTCGAACTCCGCCGCAACCGCTGCGGTACGGGTCAGCAGTTCTTCCAGGGGTGCCCGTTCGCGGTGGACTTCCACGCCGCGTTCGAACCACGCACGAAAAAGCACGTCGTCGCCGGGCCATTCGCGGTCATCAGCCTCGTCCCAGCGCCACCAGGAAACGGCCGCGCCTAGGTCGCCCAACACTAGCGACGCGTAGGATGCCGCGATCCCGCGCCCGAGGTTCAGTACGCGGTAGCGAATCGGCGCTTCGGCCGTCACGAGCGCAGCCTCGGGATGTGGCACCGGGGATCGGTCGTGCTGTCTGGACAGGGTGTTTTCGGCATTGCGGCATGCTAGGGCGCTGGAGCAACAGGCGCCATCAACGCGGCGCGACGAGGAACGGTGACGGTTGCAAGTACCTTGCAAAGCACTGGCGCAACAGATTAGCAACTTCCATTCTGGTACACTCGTCGTTCTCACCATAAGGGTGACCGGGAGGCCAAGGATGGCGCGTGCAGTCTGGCGAGGAACGATTAGCTTCGGGATGGTGAGCATCCCGGTGAAGCTCTACACGGCGACGGAAAGCCAGGACATTTCCTTCCGGCAGTTGCACAAGGAAGACAACTCCCCGATCCGTCTGGTGAAGCGTTGCGCGGCCGATGGCCAAGACCTCGAAGCCGACGACATCGTGAAGGGCTACGAGTACACCAAGGGTGAGTACGTGATCATCACGGACGAAGACGTCGATTCGCTTCCCGTCCCAAGCAAGCAGGTGATTGAGCTCACGTCGTTCGTGCCCGGGAGCGACATCGACCCGATCTACTACGAGAAGAGTTATTTCGTGGAGCCGGAAGAGGTGGCAAAAAAGCCCTACGCGCTGCTCTCCAGTGTGCTCGCCGAGCGCAACAGCGTGGCGATTGGCAAGCTCGCGATGCGACAGAAGGAGCGGCTCTGCGCCCTTCGGCCCCGCGATGGGGGCATCCAGCTGGAAACGCTTTTCTATGGGGACGAAGTGCGCACGCCCGAATTCACGCTTCCCGAAGTGAAGGTGAGCGCTTCTGAACTGAAGATCGCGAACGCGCTCGTGGACCTGCTGGCGGAAGACTTCGATGCTCACAAGTACGCGGACGAATACCGCGAGTCGGTGATGGAGATGATCACGGCCAAGCTCGAGGGCAAGGAGATGGTCACCGCACCGGAGCCGAAGGCGGAGAAGCCAGCGGTCGACCTGATGGCGGCGCTCAAGGCTTCCGTGGAGGCGGCGCAGACGCGCAAAGACGGTGCGGCACCCAAGCGGAGGACGAGCGCTTCGGCAAACGGAACTGCGAAGACCGAGGAAGACGCGAAGCCGAAGCCAACGCGGCGCCGAAAGACAGCGGCCTCCGCCTAAAGGCGTCGCAAGGTGCCAGCGGGGGAACTCAGCGAATACCGGCGGAAGCGCGATTTTCGCAGCACCGGGGAGCCCGAAGGATCGGCGGAGGCGCCGGATGGCGGCCCGCTGACCTTCGTGGTCCATAAACACGACGCCTCGCGGTTGCACTATGACCTGCGCATCGAAGTGGGCGGAGTGCTGGTGTCGTTTCCCGTCCCCAAGGGCCCCTCGGCCACGATTGGCGACAAGCGACTGGCGGTGCGCAGCGAAGACCACCCGCTCGACTACGCGGCGTTCGAAGGCGTTATCCCGGAAGGGCAGTACGGCGCCGGGAGCAGCATCATCTGGGACGCGGGCACCTACGCGCCGGACGAACCACGGCTACTCTTCGACGACTGGGCGGCCGCTGAAGACGCCGTCCAGCGGGGGATGGAGGCGGGCAAGCTCTCGCTGACCTTCCGTGGCCGCAAGCTCAAGGGTTCCTGGGCGCTGGTGAAGACGAAGGAAGCGTGGCTGCTGCTGAAGCACCGCGACGCGGCGGCGAACCCGGATGTTGAACTGACGTTGCTGGCGGAGTCGGTGCTGAGCGGGAAGACGAACGCGGAGGTGGCGCGCGAAGGTGGGTTCACTCGCGAACGTGCCATGCACTTCTCGCCACAATCACTGCAGGGGAGCCATCCCGCCGCCGCGGGCGAGACCCGGCCGATGCTCGCTTCAGCCGGAAAGCCCATCCCGGATAAGGGCTGGAGCTACGAGCCGAAGCTCGACGGCATTCGGGTGGTCGCGTACCTCACGGATGGCAAGGCGCGGTTGATGTCGCGCGGGGGTCACGACATCACGGCGGCCTACCCGGGAGTGGCGCGCGCCGTAGGCGAACTCCCGGCGGTGGCTTTGACCCTGGATGGCGAGATTGTGGCCGTCGATGAAACGGGCCGGCCTTCGTTCGAGCGGCTGCAGCAGCGTATGAACCTGCAGGACCCGAGCGAGATCTCGCGGGCGGAGACGGCTGTGCCGGTCACGTACTACGCCTTCGACATCGTCCACCTCGACGGCTTCGACCTGACGAAGGTGGCGCTGGAAGACCGGCGCGAGGTGCTGGCCAGGGTGATTCTGCCTTCAAGCAGATTGCGGGAGGTCGCCACCATCGACGTGCCGCCCCAGCAGGCGTTCGATGCGGCCGTAGCGCTCGGCTTCGAGGGGATCATCGCCAAACGCGCAGGCTCTCGCTACGAACCGGGGCGGCGAAGCGATTCGTGGCGCAAGTGGAAGGCGCTGTCGCGCGGCGTGTTCACCATTGGCGGCTGGACACAGGGCGAGGGATCGCGCGCCAACAGCTTTGGGGGGCTGCTCCTCGGCGAGGCAACTGGGAAGGGGCTGTCCTACCGGGGACGCGTGGGAAGCGGTTTCACCGACCGGGAGGCGAGCGACCTCCGAGCGCGGCTGGAGCTTCTGCGTTCCGACGAGAGCCCCTTCGAAAAGCCAACGCCGGAAGGCCGCAAGGCAACGTACGTACAGCCCGTGGTCGATGTCGTCGTGGAATTCGCCGAACGCACCAGCGGCGGCGTGCTGCGCGCACCCGTCTTCAAGGGGTTCGCTGACCAGGTGGCGAAGGAGCAACAGCCCGCGAGCGGAGAAGAGTCGAATGCGCTCCTGGAACAGCTTGCCGGGTCGCAACGCACACTGACGTTGGAAGGCGAGGGGTGGACGATCGGGCTGAGCAATCTCGACAAGGAACTTTGGCCGGCGCATGGTGGCGAACCCGCGGTGACGAAACGGGACTTGCTGCGCTACGCCATCCAGGTCTGGCCGTTTGCGGCACCGTTCCTCCGCGACCGGCTCCTCACGTTGACGCGTTACCCGGATGGAATTGGCGGGAACCAGTTCTACCAGCGTCACATCGAGACACGGAAACCCGAGTACGTCGAAACGGTGCGCGTGTTTAGCGAAACCGATGCGAAAGACAAGGTCTTCATCGTTTGCAACAACCTGCCGACGCTGCTGTTTCTCTGCCAGCAGGCTGCACTCGAGTGGCACATGAACCTCGCTCGTGTGACGCCGGCAGGCCCGGGCGAACTGGGTACAACGGCGTTCTCCGGGAGCGCGGAGCGGCTCGATGCGTCGATGCTCAACCACCCCGACATCCTGCTGTTCGACCTCGATTCCTACGTCTACGCGGGAACGGAGAAGGCGGGAGAAGAGCCGGCACCCAATGAGAAGGGCTTCGAAGCGGCGAAGAAAGCGGCCCTCGCGGTTCGCGAACTGCTCGACGAAATCGGGCTGCCTTCGTACGTGAAAACGTCGGGCCGGACGGGTCTGCATATCTTCGTCCCGCTGTTGCGCACGCTTGAGTTCGACGCCGTGCGGGCGTTCGCCACAACACTCGGGAACGAGCTCGTTCGGCGCCATCCACGAACGCTTACCACGGAATGGCAGTCAAAGAAGCGCACGGGGAAGGTGTTCGTGGACGTGAACCAAAACGCCCGGGCGCGAGCAGTGGCCGCGCCATTCTCGCCGCGCGCTCACCATGGGGCCCCGATTTCGATTCCCCTGCCGTGGACCGCGCTGGAGTCCTTGCGGCTGGGCCAATACTCGGTTCGCAACGGAATTCCGGAGATTGACAGGCGGCCGCGCGACCCGTGGGCAGGTGTGGAGGACTCGGCCGTGGATCTGCGGTCGTTGCTGGGGATGACATGAAACGCGTCAGTACCTGTCGCGTTCTGCGAGAATACTGCGGCTACGGCCACAGTCGATGCCGAAGGCCGGACGAAAGAACTGCTAAGGTGCTTTATCTGGTTAGCCCACCAGTGCTAGAATTCAAAACGATGAAGGAGAACGTGATGCCAGCACAAACTCCCCGCACCGAACTCCTGCTGCGCGTTGCACGCTCCTGCACTGCTATGGAAGTGCGGGCGCTCATCACCGAATTGCTGGACGCGGCCGGGCTGGACCGCGACGAACGCGTCGAACTGCTCGGCGGAGCGCTGGTAACGGAAGCTGTCCGCCCGTACTGGGACGAAGGCCGCAGCGCCGAAGATGCCCACGCGGCGCTCCAGATTGATGACCCGGAACTGAGCGAAGCGGTGGAAGCCGTGGCGCCAATGCTGCTTGGCCGCGCCGAGGCGCGCGAAGAATCGCAGCGGCTCATCCTCGATATCGAGCGATCAATGAGCCACCGCCGCTAGCGTTGATGTTCCGTTGTAGCTCACGAGGCGCCCGTTTTGGGCGCCTCGTTTCATTGCGTTCTGGACAGGCGTTCGGTCGCGGTGTTTCGTCCACGGGGCGCTCCCCGCCGGCCCACATCCCGTGGGATACTCCGCCGAGACGCGTCTGCGGGGGAACAACGAATGAAGCACGGCGACTGGGCGACACTCTGGAAGCATCTCGCCACCGGGGACTTGATGACGGGCGACGACGGTACCCGCGCGATGGTCGAACGCTGGCGGCGGCTGGCGCGGCGACTGGATGAGCAACCGGGCAGCGACCCCGATCCCCTGCTGGACTTCGTACTGACGCGGCTCGAGCCGGACATGACCGTGCTGGACATCGGCGCGGGCGTTGGCCGCTGGACGATTCCCATCGCGCAGAAGGTCGCGAGCGTGACCGCGATGGAGCCCGTGCCGGAGATGCGCGAAATCCTTGAGGAACGGCTCGCACGGCACGGCGTTACGAACGTGAACATCGTCGATACACCATGGCTGGAGACGGACGTGGCAACCCATTCGGCGGTCGTGGCGGTGCATTCCATGTACACGTCGCCCGACCTCGTGGAATTTGTGCGGACGATGGAAGCGACGGCAAAGGAACGCTACCTGGCCATGCGGGTGCCGGCTGGCGACGGGATTATCGGGGCGCTTTCGGAACTGGTGCGCGGCGAATGGCACGACAGCCCGAACTTTGTCGTGGGCTTCAACCTGCTGCTGGAAGCTGGCTTCCACCCGCGTGTGCTGTTCGAAGAGCAGCCGGTGAGGGTGTGGAACGACCCCACGGTCGAGGACGCGCTGGCACGGGCGAAGCGGCACCTGCACATCTCCGACGGCAGCTGGGACGCGCAGTTCCGGGCGGTGCTCGAATCACGGCTGCGTCGCACGGGTGGCGGGTCCTACGACTGGCCAGACGGGATGCGCTCCGCGCTGTGCTGGTGGAGCGCGGACGAGGCGTAGTCCGCAACGTCCCGCAAGAGCTCATCCCCTTTAGGCCTTGACCGCCGGTGGCATAATCGGCGGGCCATGGATGCACGGGACTTTCCCCCCGTCCGCTTTGCGCGAGCTGCCGATGGCACCTCGATCGCCTACATGGTCTGGCCGGGAACTGGACCGCCATTCTTGGCGCTTCGCACACCTGCATCCATCCCGATGGCGCTCCACGCAAAAATGCGAGTCGTGACTGACAACAACCGGCAACTGGCCGCCACCCGGCCTCTCGTGGAATTCGATTGGCGGGGAACCGGCCAGTCAGATTGCAGGTTGCCAACGACGCTCGATGAACTTGTCATGGACCTCGCAGCAATAACGAAAGTCATCGGCGACGTACCGGATGTAGCGGCACCCAACGGGAGCTGCATACCGGCGGTCTTATTCGCCTCGAGAAACCCCAGCGCCTGGCGGAGCCTTCTCATGCTCGATCCGATGGTTGAGTTTCCGCGGAGCCACATGGGATCGCTGACGAGGCCTGGCTGGGAGCACGATCACGTAGGGCTACTCCTGTCCTTGACTCGCACGTTCTTTCACTGGGCCACGTACCAGGAGAGTGAAATGATAGCTCGTGAATGGGCCGAGACGGTCCCGATGGAAGCACGCCAGGCTCACCTTTCCGTGCTCACATCAGCCAACCTAACGGAGGGGCTGCAGGCACTCTCGATCCCGGCACTCATTATGAAGGCCTTCCCACGGTCGCCAGCGGCTGAGGTTGCCGCTCTCGTTCGCGATGGAGTGCTTGTAGACCTCGAATTCGGCCGCGATTCCCTCGGCGCACGAATTCGCCGCCAATGGGACCAACACATCGGTGTGCGCTTCAACGACTCGCCGGCGGTTGTCAGCCACAGTTTAGAGGTCTCGCTCAGTCACCGTGAATGTGAAGTCCTCGCCGCGCTGGCCACGGGCAAGACCACTGGAGAGATTGCCACGTACTTAACCGTCAGCAACCGAACGGTCGACCGCCACGTCCAGAACATTTACACAAAAATCGGCGTCCATAACCGGGCGGCCGCGACACGTTGGGCGGTCGAACACGGGTTGGGGTGAATCAACACTTGCCCACCGGAGGCCATAACCCGAACTTGCTGGGCCAACCATTCGACCGGCGCCGCGGGTAGCGGCATGATGCGGGCCATATGCAGCGACCACTCGAAGGGACGATTGTTCTCGACCTGGCGGACGAACCCCTGGCCATGGCCGGGCGGCTGCTCGCGGAACTCGGGGCGCGGGTGATCCGCGTTGAGTCGAGCGTCGGGGACTGGATTCGGCGGCGCGGTCCGTTTGCCCACAACGTCGAGGATGTGGAGCGCAGCCTTTCGCACATCCAGCATAACGCAGGCAAGCAGAGCTTCGCCGTCGACTTCGAACGCGACCAGACGTGGGAACTGGTGGAGCAACTCGCAGCACGCGCGGACATCCTTATCGCGCCGATGGAGCCGGGCGAGCGCGCGAAGGCATTCCTTGCGCCGGAGCACCTGGCGAAAATCGCCCCGGGGTTGAGCGTGGTCGAGGCGGTGTTCCGGCGCGATTCGGATAAGTCGGCCGTGAGCGACATCGTCGGGGCGGCGGCGGGCGGCTTCCTCAAGCTGAACGGCTACCCGGAGGACCCGCCGAACCATGCGGCGGGGCAGCTCGCCTACAAGCAGACTTCGCTCGCGGCGGCGCTGGGGGCGATGTCGCTCATCCTGGAGAAGGCGGCGACTGGCAAGGGCGGACGCATCACGGTCTCGATGCAGGAAGCGATGATGTGGACGACCATCCAGACCGCCAACGAGAACTACTGGCACTGGCATCAGCAGCGGCCCAACCGCACTGGCATCGCCGGACTCGGTGGCCGGACCATCTACGAGACGCGCGACCGTCTGTGGGTTTCCTTCTATCAGCACCCGCCTTCGTGGCCCGCCTTTGTGAAGTGGGTATCGGAGGTGCTCGGCGACACCACACTCGACGCGCCCGAGTGGAGCGACGGGCTCTACCGCCTGAAGAACTTTACGACCATCGCGGAAATCACCACGAAGCTGTGCGCCTCGATGGACCGGGACACGCTCGTGGCCGAGGCGCAACGGCGGAGCATACTCGTGGTGCCGGTCCAGGGTGCGGCCGACATCGCGAAAGACCCTCACCTGCGTGCCCGGGACTTTTTCCAGCGGGTGCGCTACGACCACCTTGGCGCAGACCTTGAGGTCGTGCGCTCAGCGTTTCGCTCCACGGCGTACGACGTTCCTGCCGCGCCGGCACCAGCGCTCGGGCAGCATTCGGCGGAAGTGCTCCGTGACCTCTGCAACGTGGCGGACGAGGAGATCGAGCGTCTTGTCAGTGACGGTGTCGTGCATGTTCACGGGAAGGTGGCGGTCTCATGAGCCACGAACCGCTCGCAGGGGTTCGCATCATCGACTTTAGCTGGATGATCGCCGGTCCGCTCACCACGCGTCTGCTCGCCGACCTCGGTGCGGAAGTGATCAAGGTGGAGTCGCTTGCACGCGTGGACCGCATCCGCGAGGTTGGCGTGCAGCCGCCCGGCGGGGGCTCGACCGAGACGAACGGCGTCTTCCACGACTGCAACGCGAACAAGAAGAGTCTCACGCTAAACCTCGG
>CAZDZP010000110.1:0-8486 GCA_964509855.1 uncultured Anaerolineaceae bacterium
AAGGACTACAGCGCCTTCGGGTCCAACGTGGAGACGGCATCGGGGCTGGCGAGCGTGCTGGGCTACGGCCCGGGGGAGTACTTTGGCACGGGCACCTTCTACGCGGACCCTATCACGGGCAACCACGCGGTGGTGGCCATTCTCGCCGCCCTTCATCACGCCACCCGAACAGGTGAAGGGCAGTGGATTGACGCCTCGCTCATCGAATGCGCGCTGCCGCTCTTTGCCCAGCCACTGCTGGAATACACGGCCACCGGCCGGGTTCCCGAACCCCGGGCGAACCGCCACCACACGCAAGCGCCACAAGGCGTCTACCCCAGCGCCGGGACCGACTGCTGGCTGGCGGTCTCGGTTCCCGACGACACGACCTTTGACGCGCTTTGCGGCGTGATCGGCAAGCCGGAATGGACGGGCAAAGACTTCCCGTGGCGCCGCGAGAGCGCTCCCGCTATCGACGCCGCCATTGCCGAGTGGTCGCGGCAGTTCGACCACGTCAACGGTGCGCGGGCATTGCAGGCAGCGGGGATCCCAGCTGCGCCCGTGTTGGCGAACTGGGAGATCGCGAGCGACAACCACCTCCATGACCGGGGCTTCTTCGTGCAGGTGCGGCATGAGAGCGCGGGGACGCACTTCTTTCCCGGCTTCCCCTGGCGTTTCGAAGGGACGCCCGTCAGCCTCCGGCGTGCGGCGCCGCGATTCGCGGAACACAATGCCGAGGTGTTGGGTGAAGTGCTTGGCTACGACGCGGCCGCAATTGCGCGCCTCTACGACGAAGGCGTCACGGGCGACGACCCGGTTTATGCCCAGATCGGTGGGCTATGAGCGCCCGAGTTGTGTGCGCTGCAAGCGCTGACGAGAAGCTTCGTGCGGCTGGCTACGAGACGCTGCGTCCCGCGGAGTGCACGGCGACTGACGTGAAGGGAGGCATCGTGGTCGTCCTCGACGGACTCGAAGCGGGCGAAGTGACGGTCCTCGAAGAACTGCTGGGCGGCACGACAGAGCGGCGTTCGATTGCTGTCTTGTTGGGCCGCTGGGACGGCTTCGCGGCAGTCCCGCTGGCTGCGGTCTGCAGGGGCATCATCTCGGGCTTCGGCGTTGCCGGCGTCGCTGCGGCGTTGCGCCAGTTCGACGAGCAGGGCTAGGCGGCGATCGCCCGGTTACGGCCACCGTTTTTCGCTTCGTAGAGCGCCCGGTCTGCGGCGCCGTAGGTAAGCGACAGGCTCTCGTCGAGACTCGAACTCGTGAGCCATTTGGAGACCCCGGCGCTCAGCGTTACCGAAATGGCCGAGCCGTTGTCGAAGTGCACGCTTTCGTTGGCCACCCTCGCCACAACTTCGTTCACCAGCGCGGTGGCCTCGTCCACATCGAGTTCGAACAGCGCGCCGAATTCTTCGCCACCGATGCGTCCCAGCAACGCACGGTCGCCGAGGATGTCCGCCATGCGGTGCGCGACTTCGATCAGCACTTCATCCCCGGCCTGGTGGCCATAGGTGTCGTTGATGCTCTTGAAGTGGTCGATATCGAAGATTGCGACAGCCTGGACGGTGCCGCTCGCAGCCCCCTGGTTCCATGCTCGACGGTTGAGAAGACCGGTGAGGGGATCGTGGCTGGCGGCGAACTCGGCTTCGGCGCGGAGCACTTCCTGTAGCTTGCGAGCTTCGTGGGCGTCGGTAATGTCCCGCACGATCACAAGCACTTCCTGCGCACCGGTCACGACCATGCGAGCTTCGAAGTGCCGCTCGCGGTCGCCGAGCGGGGCATCGAAGGTGACGACTTCACTTTCGCCCGTGCCGAGGACGAATTCGGTTTCTTCCATGACGTGGCCAGCCATCGCGCCGGGCATCACTTCTTCCAGTGTTCGGCCGATGACTTCATCCCTGTCCTGTCCGAAAGACCAGTCGTTCGCATCCTTGAAGTCGAGGAACCGTCCTTCGGCGTCCACCACAAACATCATGTCGGGGATGGCATCGAGAAGCGCGCGGTTTCGCTGTTCGCTGGCGCGAATGCTTTCCTCGCTGCGACGGCGGTCCGTGATGTCACGAATGGTGCACTGGAGCCCGCGCACGGAGCCGTCCGTATCACGAATGTGGCTTGCATTCACGGAAACGGGTACGCGGCGGTTGTCCTTCGTCCAGATGGTGGCCTCGGCATCGTTGACGCGGCCATCTTCGCCGAGGGCGCGGAGAATCTCGAAGTACTGGCGGCCGTCGACGAAGAGGTCACGGGCCATTGTCCCAATGAGTTCGTCGGCGGTATAGCCGGTGTGTCTTTCGCACGAAGGGCTGATGAGCGCCACCCGCCCGCTACGGTCGGTCTGGTAGTAAATGTCGTCGAGGAGTTCGAACGTGGTGCGGTAGCGATGCTCGCTTTCGGCGATGACGCTGAGCTGGTCGTTCAACCGGTCCTGCATGCCCACGATGGACATGGCGGCGCGCAGCCTAGCTTCCAATTCCGTGCGGTCGAGCGGCTTCGAAAGGAAGTCGTCGACACCGGCCTGGAGCGCTTCGATGCGGTCGTCGCGTTCGCTGCGCGACGTGAGCAGCATGATGTAGGTGTAGCTTTCGCTTTCCGAAGCGCGCACGCGGCGGCAAAGCTCCACGCCATCGAGCCGCGGCATCATCCAGTCGGAGATAACGATTCGGAACCCCTGGTCGCGGATCGCCGCCCACGCCAGTTCACCGTCCGTCACAACAGTCACGGTGTGCCCGAAGGATTCGATAGCCCGCCTGAGTATGCGCGCGGAGAGGGGATCGTCCTCCGCCACCAACACGTCCATCATGGTCGCGCCGCCTATCCGGGAAGCGTTGAAGCGCTGCCCACTGGCCTGATCATCGGCAGATGCTGCGCGGCTTTGTAGCGGCAAATCGGAAGATCATGCCGCGGATTCCTGGGTGCTAGAGTTCGTCGATGGACGTCGCTGAGTGGCTCCTCGATTCCGACCCTGCCATTCGTTGGCAGGTGCTGCGCGACCTGGCCGAGGCGCTCGCTGAAATTGTGGACGCCGAGCGGGCGCGCGTGGTTACCGAGGGTTGGGGCGCAAGGCTGCTGGCGCTCCAGGGGGATGATGGACAGTGGGCCGGCGGCGCATGTTTCCCGGGTGGGTACTTCACGAATCGCGGCGCATACGTTGGCCAGCCGTGGACGTCCACGCTCCCGGTTCTGCAGCTTTTGCTGGAATTCGGAATCGATCCCGAGGACCGGCGCGTCCGCGCAGCCGTGGCCGCTGTCGCGAAGCACTGCCGCTGGGAGCACGACGGCCAGCCGTTCTTCGACGGCGAAGTCGAGCCCTGCATCAACGGGAGAGTCGTCACGTTGGGAGCGTACTTCGGCCAGCCGGTCGAAGCGGTTGTGGAACGGCTGCTTGGCGAACAACTCGAAGACGGCGGCTGGAACTGCGAGGCCGAGTATGGCTCGGTTCGTTCGTCGTTCGCGACGACCATCAACGTGCTGGAGGGGCTCCTCGCCTACGAACGCGCGGTTGGGAGCTCTCCCAGAACGAAGGATGCCCGGCACCGTGGCGAGGAATACCTGCTCGAACGGAACCTGTTCCGCCGTAAGAGCACTGGCGAAGTCGTTGAGCATGCATGGCTGCAGTTCTCGTTTCCGCCACGCTGGCACTACGACGTCCTGCGTGCGCTCGATTACTTCCGTGCCGCCGGAGGTGCGCCCGATCCGAGGATGGCCGAGGCCATCGAACTCGTGCGCTCCAAACGCCAGGCCGACGGGCGCTGGCTGCTGGAGAATACACATGCGGGCGCCGTCCACTTCGAACTAGAAGAAGGCAACGGCTCGCCAAGCCGTTGGAACACGCTGCGAGCCTTGCGGGTGCTCAACTGGTGGGATGAGGCAGGTGGCTGAGATAGTGGATCTGAGAGGATGGAGCCTTCGATCGGATTCGAACCGATGACCTACGCTTTACGAGAGCGTCGCTCTGCCAACTGAGCTACGAAGGCGTTCCGCAGTGGCGCTTTGCCAGTGTAGCGAAGAGATGCGGTTAGCGGCGAGACCGTCGCGCGCCCTATTCCTTGCCGGTACGGTCCTGCACCGATACATCCTGGGCGAGGGACTTTTCCCGCAGTTGTTCCTGGAACGTGGCCATTTGGGCGGCGAGCCCGGGGTCGCTGCTTGCGAGGATGCGCACGGCGAGCAGCCCCGCGTTGCGCGCTCCGCCAATCGAAACGGTAGCCACCGGGACGCCAGCGGGCATCTGCACTATGGAAAGCAGCGAATCGAGACCGTCGAGCTTTGCGAGCGGTACTGGCACGCCAATCACCGGGAGCGTGGTCGCCGAAGCGAGCATCCCCGGGAGGTGTGCTGCTCCGCCGGCTCCGGCGATAATCACCCGCAGCCCGCGCTCGGCCGCCGTCTTCCCGTAGTCGAGCATGTCGAAGGGGCGGCGGTGCGCCGAGACCACCCGGACCTCGCAAGGGACGTCGAACTCCGCGAGGGCCTGGACGGCTTCCTGCATGACAGGGAGGTCCGATTCGCTGCCCATCACCACGCCCACAACCGGGTTGGTTCCGTCAGTCATTCGTTGTCGTTCCTTCCTGCTCACCGAGCTGGGCAGCCGCGCGCTTCGCGACGGATGTCGTCTCGGCGAGGGTTTCGCCAATCGTCGTAACGTGGCCGAGTTTTCGGCCGGGCCGGCTGCCCTTGCCGTACCAGTGTATGTGCGCGCCTTCGACTTCCAGCGCCACGGGGATAGCACTTTCGGGGTCGGCCAGGTGTTCGTGCCCGAAGACGTTGATCATGGTTGCGGCCGGACGCACCAGTTCCGTGCTGCCAAGCGGCCAACCGAGGACGCCGCGAAGGTGGTTCTCGAACTGCGATGTAACCGAGCCTTCGATGCTGAAATGGCCCGAGTTGTGGGGCCGCGCCGCGATCTCGTTGATCAGTACCTTCCCGTCCGCAACGAACAGCTCGATGGCGAGGTTGCCAATTGAGCCCACCAGTTCGGCTACGGCTATCCCAATGCGCTCCGCTTCGGCGGCGATGGCCGGTTCAACGGGCGCGGGTGCGAAGACTTCGCAGCACACGCCGTTGCGCTGGACCGACTCCACGACGGGGTAGACCTTGCGGTCGCCGTTGGCACTACTCGTCACGAGCACCGCGAGTTCCTTTTCGATTGGGACGAAGGCCTCGCAAAGGAAGCGTCCGTTCGGGTGGGCATGGAAGAGGTTCCGCACCGCGTCTGCTGTTTCGCAGACCCACACGCCCCGCCCGTCGTACCCCCCACGCGCCGCCTTGATGACGAAGGGCCATCCATGCTGTTCGCCGAAGGAGAGGGCGCGCTCAATGGTGCTCGCCTCAATCCACGGCGGAACGGGCAGACCGGCTTCCGTGAAGGCCGTCCGCTGGCGAAGCTTGTCGACCGCGATCGCGAGGGTATCGGCGCCGGGGCGCAGTTTGTGCCCGGCTCGCGTCAACACGGCGAGGTGCTCCGGGTCCACCAACTCGTGGTCGAAGGTGACCACGTCGACGCGCTTTGCCAGCTTCTGCAGATCGGCGAGGTTGTCGGGCGAACCGAGAACGACGTTCGCGCACACCTGCGCGGCACTTTCGTCGAGCGTGTTGGCCAGCACCACGGTTTCGATGCCCAGCGGTATCGCCGACTGGCACATCATCCGGGCGAGCTGTCCCGCTCCAACTATCCCCACGCGTGGTCTCAAGGTTTCCCCTCCCGTGGCTGTCCCCACGCAAGGTGCCAGCATGGGCAATTCGGCCGCTTCGCGCACGAAAGCGAGTCGATTTAGGCGCTCCACCGCCAGCTGACCACCCGCTCTGGTCGGATGCGCAGCAGGGGGAGGTCTTCGAGCGCCATGGTTTCGTACGGCCGATAGCGGCTCCGGAGAGCTGACAGTGCCGCGGGCCAATCGGTCCCGCTTTGCAAAACGGTGGCGCGCCCTTCTATGCGAACCCAGGCGAGCTTGGTCCAGTCGTCGTCGTATCGGTCGATGAGCAGCGTGACGCGCGGGTCGCGCTCGATGTTGCGGACGCGTGCGAGCGTCCCCGCCTTCTTCGGCTTTTCGTCGATCGCGATGGCGAAGTCCCCGTCCACGAACGCGTAGCAGACGGGCACGAGATGGGGCTGACCATCCTTCGCGAGCGTGCCGAGACGCGCGACGCGGCACTCATCAGCGAGCCTCTCGACCCAATCTTCCAGATCCACCATGGCGACATCGTAGCGGGGCGCGCGGGCTAGCGTTTGCAGCGCGGCGGCCTATAGTGAACCGGGTGACGCGCTATATCGTTGCTGGCGACTTTGGGGGCACCAACCTGCGTGCGGCCGTTGTTTCGGAGTCTGGCGAGGTGCTTGGGCGCCACCAGGTGGAGACGCCAGATACGGGCACTGCTGAACAGACGCAGCAACACGTCGTCGCGCTCATGCAGTCCGTCGCCGAAACGTGCCCCGAACCACCGGTTGCAGCTTCCATCG
This sequence comes from uncultured Anaerolineaceae bacterium, assembly GCA_964509855.1. Taxonomy (GTDB): domain Bacteria; phylum Chloroflexota; class Dehalococcoidia; order Tepidiformales; family Tepidiformaceae; genus CAZDZP01. Next base: position 6,437 of record CAZDZP010000110.1, read on the forward strand.
CATCTGCCGGGCTCATCGATGCTGCCCATGGACGCGTCGTCATCTCGCCGAACGCGCCGGCCTTTCGCAACGTTGTCCTCACGGAGCCGGTGGCGACCGCGCTCGGAGTCCCCTGCTTCATCGAGAATGACGCCTCCGCTGCCGCCCTCGGCGAGCATCGCTTCGGTGCGGGACGACCATTTCGTCACCTCATCCACGTAACGGTTGGCACGGGTATCGGCGGCGGTCTCGTACTGAACGGACGGCTCTACCGCGGTGCGCGAGGCTTCGCCGGCGAAATCGGGCACGTCATCCTCGATCCGGCCGGACCGCCCTGTAACTGTGGTTCGCGCGGTTGCCTCGAGGCCATTGCCAGCGGTACCGCCTTCGCCGAGCGTGCGCGGCGGCTGCTCGCGTCCGGCAAGTCGTCAACCTTCGCTGCAGTGGTGGGCGACGAAACCCCCAGCGGCGAGCACCTCCACAAGGCTGCGATCCAGGGTGACGCCCTCGCCGAGGCCGAGATCCGGCACGGTGGTCACATGCTCGGACTGGCACTGGGGAGCCTTACCAACGTGCTCAACCCGGAAGCCATCACCATCAGCGGCGGCCTCGTAGTGCTCGGCGACATGTACTTCGACCCCATGCGTGAAGCGATTTCGTCGCTCGCTTACGGACCGACGAGCGGTGTGAAGGTGCTCTTCACAGAGCTGGACCAGGATGCCGGCTTGCTTGGCGCGGTCGCAGTTGCGCTCGAGCACCTCGAACAGGCAGACGCCTGACTTACTTCGCCGGCGCTTCTGGTGTGGACGGCCCTTCGATAACGATCCGGCGGAAGCTCTCGCCGTACTCAAACGGCTGATCCGTCGCCATCTCCCGCGTCAGTTCGCGCGCGAAGCCAACGATGTCCGGCCCAAGCTGACTCGGGTGCGCGAGCAGCGCCTGGATCTTCAGGTCCATCGTGTCCGTGATGTCGCTCACCGCGTTCGGTTGCCCCGCTGCACCCATCCAGACCTCGGCGACTTTGTGCGTCTCCAGCCCGTCGGTCAGGAGCTCCGGGAAGGTGAGGTGGTCGCGGGCGCTGGGGAAGACGGCGTCGAGCGCAGCATCGCCACTGGCGCGGTGGTCCGGGTGGTTGATGTAGTTGTCAGCGATGAATCGGTTCGTAGGGTCGAAGCACATCACCACCTCCGGCCGGTACTTGCGGATGATGCGAGTCAGGTCGCGACGCAGGTCCAGCGTGTTCTGCAGATAGCCGTCCGGGTAGCCCATGAACTCGAAGTTGGTCACACCAAGGATTGCCCCGGCAGCCCGCTGCTCGGCCTCCCGGATCTCTGCCAGCTTCGTCGGCGTCAGGCTGCGGTCTTCGGTGCCCTTGTCGCCCTTCGTGACCACAACGTAGGTGGCTTCCGCCCCTTGCTGCGTCCACTTCGCAATCGTGCCTGCGAACATGAACTCGGCGTCGTCCGGGTGCGCGACGATGACCATCGCGGAAGCAGGTCGGTAGGTGTTCGGATCGTCGGACATTGCTGGGACCCCTCGGCAGCGGTACAGCTGCACGTTGAAAAAGATGTAGTGACAGTGAGCCTAGCAGACCTCGTTGGTGTGTAGCCGCCCCAATGGGCAGGGCGTTGGCTCCGCCTTGTGGGGGACCGGGCCAACGCGCTTCGCCGGGCGCGTATCATCCGCGCTGCAGAAACATCCCAGGGAGAAGTGCATATGTGTGTTCCTTACGATTCCAAGCCCCCCATCACCGCAATCGCCGGCGCGGCGGTTGATACCGAAGATCTCGTGCTGACGTCGAAGGACGGCACGAAGTTCGCCGCCTTTGTGGCGCGGGCCGAAAACACCGGCGGCGCCGGGATGGTGGTGCTCCCCGACGTTCGCGGTCTTTTCCCCTTCTACGAAGAGCTCGCGATGCGCTTCGCTGAAGAGGCCATCAGCTCTGTCGCTTTCGACTTCTTCGGGCGCACGGCAGGCGTTTCGAAGCGCGACGCCGAATTCGACTTCATGCCCGAGGTGAAGGCGACGAAGTCCGAACTCATCGCGGAAGACGTGCGCGCGTGCATCGACT
>CAZDZP010000111.1:0-8452 GCA_964509855.1 uncultured Anaerolineaceae bacterium
GCCGCCACTGGCAGAGCAATGAGCGTGATGCGAGGGAGGGAACGAGGCATGTATCAAATCCGTACCGCAGACTGCGGGCCGGATTTCACACTACCGGATGGCTCACCTAGTGGCATCAACCGGTTGCGGACCAGCTAAACCGCTACTTAACTAGCACCCAGTACACGCCGCCAGCCTCAAGCGCCTCGAAGGAATTGAGATAGCCCGGCTCGTTCGCGAAGTAGCGGTCCCACCGCGCCGTGCTCCCGTCGAAGCGGTAGACCGCCTGGACGCGATCCGCATCGGCGCCGAATGCTCCCGGTAGCGGACCTGCGTTCGACGAAACCGACACGAGGTTCCATCCGAGCACCAATGGCTGATCCTGGCCTGGCGCAAAGTCAACGATGACGTCGATCATGATTTCGCCTTCGCGCTCCAGCGGGATATCCCGCGGGAAGGAGGGTTGGAAGGAGTTGCCGGAGCAGTCGAGACGGCTCACCTCAACTTCGTTCCACACCAATCGCGCATAGTCAGAGGGGCCTTCAGTGAAGGCGGCGGGACCGGCAAGGAACTGCCACGGCGTGTCCAGTGTCTCCGCACCGGAGAAAGTTTTGCTTTCGCCGGGCGCGAGGTAGCCAATGAGGTCGAGATGTTCCTCGGGCTGCACGATGTCTCGGCCGAGGCTGCGGAGTCCGAATCCCGCAAGGCTCACAGGGACGTCACCGGCATTGGTGACGGTTGCGGAACCGGGAACGCCACATACCAGGCCCGTCAGGCGAACCTCGCCGGGCAGGGGCTCCTGCTGGCCGGGGAAGGTCACTACTACGTTTGTTCTCCCGAGCAGGCTGTTTGTGATCTTCACCCAGGCCTGGCACTCGTCGTCGAGGATGACCGGCTTTGCAATCTCCACGTTGATTGGTCGTCCAAAGGCATCGTGAGTATCAAAGGTGGTCGCCGTCGCCGCTTTGAAGTTGAGTTCGATTTCGAAGGGGCGATCGGCAGCTTCGAAGATGCGACCCCCTTCGTCGGAATCAATCTGGAACTCGACCTTCACGCCGAGAACGTTGTGGTAGAAGTAGGCGTCACAGAAGCCGTCGCGGTCCTTCAGGTGGGCCACCACGTACTTCATCGAGGGCACATCAGTATCGACGATGGTGACTTCCTTGTAGCCCAACCAGCGCCAATCCGTAGTCGCTGTGTTGGACACAGCAGGCATCCATTTGCCGCGGTTTTCCGGGTAGTCTGCAACCGCGTAATACGTCGTGCTGCCAACGGGATTGTCGATGCCGCAATGCGGGTTGCCGGTGAGGCGGTTGGGCGGGCAGCCTTCGAAGCTGAGGTTCAGGTCGCCGACGGTGCCTACGCTTGCGCGGCCGCCCGTGGTGGTCAGATCAGTCATGATGCGCGGGCGCAGCGGCGATCCAAGGATGCTCGGCTGGCCACTTCGCGGGTTGACGTTGAACGACGACTCGCCGCCATCAGGAAGGAACCAGCCCAGTCCGCCTTCCGTCTCACCGTTCGGATAGACGTTGCGCAGGCCCTCGTTCTCCATCAAGAAAGTGACGTAGGTGGGCGGAATGGGCGCGCTGCCAGGCCACGACGTTCGGAACTCCGAATCGCCACGCAGCAGGCTCCAGTCATCCGGGAGTACCCAGCGGTCTTGCGGAGCGGCCCGGCCATCCTCGAATGTGACGGCTTCGCGACCGGACGGGTTGGAGCCGGGGAACCAGCCGCGCACCTGGGCGTTGAGCTGTCCTCGTGCCGAAACGGGCAGGTTTTCGTCAGCCGTGATCGTGACGTCTTCGAGAACCATGTAGAACACGGGGATATGCACCCGGATGAATTCGGGCCGGAAGTTCGGAGCATTCGGAGCGTTTGTGAACAGCACCTGGATGTCGATTTCACCCGGGTCTTCTGATTCGTAGCGAACACTGAAGGAACACGCAGGGTTTTGGTCCGTCTCTTCGTCGCTGAACGTACCGATGGCCTCGCCGGGTCCGTTGAGGGTGATGCCCGGGCCGGGCAGGAAGGTGCCGGGTTGTTCATCGGGGCGAAGGAAGACGATGGTTGCGTCGTCGAAGGGCTCGCAGCCGCCGCCAAAGGCAAAGGTCAGGGTAATGACCTCGCCTGCCCACGCCACGCGCGGGGCCGACTGGGCGGGCACGAAGTTGAAAGTGATGTTGGCCGTCTCGACGCCGGGGAACTGGGTGCCGGGACCAGAATCGCCCGTGTCGGGGTAGTAGGCGCGAATTTCGATGCGGATGTTGCTCGCTGGGGAGCAGCCGCCGTCGTTGGTGATGGAGATGGTGATGTCGTCGGGGAGGCCGTCGGCGGGCTCGGCGATCCCGATGGAGGTCGGGTCCAGGTCGAAGCGGCCTGAGACGGAGCGTCCTGACATCGAACGTGGCTGGCCGTCGATGTTCGTCGCGCCGCCGAGGTCGTCGAAGAACGGCGTGAGGAAGTAGCCGCAGGTGCCCAACAGATCCACTTCGAGGTAGACACCGTCGAGGAAGGCCGGGATATCGGCTTCCGGCCCGGTGAGACCGAAGACCCACTCGGTGAGGCCGATCGTACCGGCAGCGTAGGTGCCATCGGCGATGTTGAACTGGATGTTCCGGCTGATGGTTCCGCCGGTGATGATGCCCTGGGTCGGGTCATTGCCCGTGGTGATCTCGGTCTTTTCGATGATCCCCCAGCGCTTCACCAGAAGCTGGAACGTGGGCTCTTCATCGTCGCCGATGTTCCACGTTGTTGTTTGTGGATCGCCAAGAGAGTCGGTGTAACTAGCCTGGACGAACTGGTTGCCGGGCGTGGAAGACGTCCAACTGAAGCACCACGTGGCGTCCGGGACGCCAGCAAAGCGACCAGCATTGCGGTAGACAACAAGACCGCTGACATTACCGCCAGTGATGTAGACGCCGTTAGCGCTCAGATTGTCGGCCATTCCGGTCGGAATCAGGCAGACGCTATGCCGGCTCCCAACGACGTTCACGCCCGAAATCTGCTCGGAGGTGACAGCGCCACCGGGGGTAATGTGACGGAGCTGAGCGACAGGCGCTGGCTCGAAGTCAGCGATGACGGACACGGAATGCGCCTGGTCGTCGACGTTCGTCGCAGTACGGTAGATCGCGTCAAAGAAAAGGGTGATCTCGAACTGCTCTTCGTCCGGGGTGGTGAAGTTCATGCACCACTCCTGCTCTTTGCGAAACTGGATCAGCTTTTCGTAGGTCGGTCCCACGAACGGTGCCTGGACGATCCAGTCGAGCCCGGTGGCATCGTCGGCGTCGGCGCCGAGTCGGACGTCATCCTGGGGGTCGGGGAGCGGCCCAAGTGGGTCGGGGAAGATCCCAAACGGGTCGCGGTTGCTCGCGGCGCCAGTCAGAACGTTGGGGTCCCAGTTGGAGGTGCAAACCTCGGCGACACCGTTCACGAAAATGTCCGCGGTGAGCAGCTCAATGCGGAACACGGCAAGCGTGAGCTCGGCAAGGCCTTGCGTGGAATTGGCGCTGTTCACCCAGTTCCAGCGGACCTGCATCACCCCGTTCAGCAGGTCATCGGGGTCGGTGGGGACAACCGGACCCGCGACCACGACCACGCAGTAGAAGTCGTCGAGGGTGTTGGGTGTGCCGCCATCGAAATAGTCGGTCGATTCAACCGTGCCGTTTACTACTGTGAATCCATTTGGGCCGGCACTGAGATTGGCGGTAGTGCCCGCCGTGGTTGGCTGAACGCAGTAGCCGGTACGTCCTCCCGCGGGGTTGGCATCCGCAGGGGCTACGTGTGAGGAGTCTCCGGTATAGAGCTTGGTAGGTTGGCCCTCGCTGAGGAAGGTCTCAACTTCGTTGGCCTGGGCTTGAGCGACGGGCACGCCTTCGGGTCTCGTCGTGGCGAATATGGCCAGTGCGACGAACACGCCCGCAATAGTTGCGAGCACAATGCGGCGACGGAATGTGGCCATGCAGGTCCCCCAGGAGGACCGTGCAGCGCACCCCGCCAGGCGCGCCGGTCAATACCGAATCAAGTCAAAACTGCGCACGACTCGACTCGCACGCAATTCCGCGATGTTCGGAGTGTGCGAGTTCAAGGGCGACTTCGTCAAGTTTTGGACAATACTTGTCACGCCAGCGCGGGATAGTTCGTGTGACTTAGGGGTTAACCCTAAGAGCTGCGCATCTGCGAGGCGAATCGGAAACGTACGCAGGGAATAGGCCCGTTCGCTCCGGTTTGCCCGGCGCCACTGGCAGCGTCACATTAGATGCACGGCACCACCACCGTGTGGCGCTCATCAACCTGGAAACTTGGGAGAACATCCTTGGACATTTGGAACGGCAAGCGCATCGGCGCACTGGTGGTTTCCGGACTGCTTTCGCTTTCGCTACTTTTCGCAGCGTGCGGCAGCAACGACGACGACAGCACAAACGGCGACGACGAGGACAGCAGTACGCCTTCGGCGACGACCGCCCCGGCGAACACCCCAACAGCTTCACCCTCGAACGACAACGGCAACGACAGCGACGCGACTCCGAACGACGGCAACGGGGATGACGACGACAACGGCGACGAAGGCTCACCCCTGGATCGGCTGCGAGAAGCGGCCCAGGCAGGAAACCCGACCACCTACAGACTTGTCTACGAGATGGTTATGGAAGACCAGACCGTCACGCTCACGATGGCAGCCCGGCCGCCCGACCGCATGATCAAGATTACCGATAGCAGCGGCGGAACCGACGACGTGCTGGTGATCATCGAGGACGGCGAAAGCAGCTTCTTCTGCTCGAGCGGTGATGGCGGCGGCCAGTGCATCAAGAGCGCAGGCGAAACCTCTCCGTTTGGCAGCCTCGACGACTTCCTCGTGGTCGACGCGGGGCGTGAAATCCAGCAACTGGCCGAAGAAACAGGCGTGACAGTGGAGCGAACCGGTGACCGCACCATCGCCGGGGATGCGGCCGAATGCTACCGGTACACCTCCGAAGACGGTGATGGCGACCTCTGCATCAGCAAGGCACGAAACATCGTGCTGCTCATCGACGCGATCAGCCCGGAAGGCGACGTGGTTCGCATGGAAGTGGTGGACTACAGCGAATCCCCTTCCGACGCGGATTTCGAACCGCCCTACCCGGTGATTGACTTCGGCTAGAGCCGCCGATTGGGAAACGACTCTGAGAGGGGCGGCATGAGCCGCCCCTCTTCCATATCCCGGGACTATGGTTTCGATGCGACGTGGATCGGAGCCGAGGGCCGCCCCTGGCTCCCCGCTACGGTAGGATTGGGCCAACAGCCATTGGTTCGCGGGCGAAACGCGGACAACGAGGAGCAACGACAGATGGATCCGAAAACGACCTCAGAAAAAATCTGGGATCGACACGTAGTACGCAGCGAAGAGGGCAAGCCCGACCTGCTGTACATCGACCTGCACCTGGTGCACGAAGTCACGTCGCCACAAGCATTCGAAAGCCTGCGGCTGGCGGGCCGCCCGGTGCGCCGGCCAGACCTGACGCTGGCCACGGTGGACCACAACGTGCCCACCATCGGACGCGACAAGCCATGGACCGACCCGCTTTCCGTCCAGCAGGTGGAAACGCTTCGTCACAACTGCGAGGAATTCGGCGTGCCGCTCTACGGCGTCGATGACGTTCGGCAGGGAATCGTGCACGTCATCGGGCCGGAGCAGGGCCTCACCCAGCCGGGGATGACGATCGTCTGCGGCGATAGCCACACCTCGACCCACGGAGCCTTTGGGGCGCTGGCCTTCGGCATTGGCACATCGGAAGTGGAGCACGTGCTCGCGACGCAGACGCTGCAGCAGGCCAAGCCCAAGACGATGTCGGTGGAAGTGACCGGCTCGCTTTCGGAAGGCGTGACGGCGAAGGACGTAATCCTCGCCATCATCCGCGAGATTGGCGTCTCCGGCGGCGTTGGGCACGTCATCGAATACCGCGGCGATGTCATCAAGGCGCTTTCGATGGAAGGCCGGATGACCATCTGCAACATGTCGATTGAGGGCGGCGCTCGTGCCGGCCTCGTTGGACCGGACGAAACGACCTTCGCATACATGGAAGGCCGCAACCACGCACCTAAAGGCGCTGCGTGGGAAGCGGCACTCGAAGACTGGCGTTCGCTGGCGACCGACGAAGGCGCGACGTTCGACACGTACGTGACGCTCAAGGGCGAGGACATCGAACCCTGCGTAACGTGGGGCACGACCCCTGCACAGAGTGTCGCGGTCAGCGGTCGCGTTCCGGACCCATCGGAAGCGGCAAACCCCGGCGCACAGGAATTGGCCGCGCGTTCGCTGAAGTACATGGGGCTGGAAGCCGGCACCGCCATCCAGGACATCAAGCTGGACAAGGTGTTTCTCGGTTCCTGCACTAACAGCCGTATCGAAGACCTACGGGTCGCCGCCGAAATCGTGAAGGGCCACAAAGTCGCCTCCACCGTAACGGCGATGGTGGTCCCCGGTTCCGGGCTGGTGAAGCTCAAGGCCGAACAGGAAGGGCTCGACAAGATCTTCCTGGACGCCGGGTTCGAATGGCGCGACGCCGGCTGTTCCATGTGCCTGGGTATGAACCCGGACATTCTGACGCCCGGCGAACGCTGCGCCTCAACATCGAACCGCAACTTCGAAGGCCGCCAGGGCACCGGTGGACGCACCCACCTGGTGAGCCCGCAGATGGCCGCCGCCGCCGCAATCGCGGGGCACTTCGTTGACATTCGCGAATGGGGGAAGAGCTAGACCATGGAGAAGTTCAATACAGTCCGCGGGACGGCGCTGCCGCTTCCCCGCGCCGATGTCGACACCGACCAGATCATCCCGGCGCAGTACCTCAAGCGTATCGAGCGCACGGGCTTCGGCGAGTTCGCATTCGAGACGTGGAAAAAAGACCCCGACTTCGTGGTCAACAACCCCGCGTACGAGGGTTCGCCGATCCTGGTGACGGGGCCGAACTTCGGCTGTGGCTCGTCCCGTGAGCATGCGCCATGGGCGCTGGAGGACATGGGGCTGAAGGTGCTCATCGCGCCGTCGTTCGCCGACATCTTTCGGAACAACTGCGCCAAGATCGGGCTGCTGACGGTGGTGCTTCCTCCCGAGGACTGCGACCACCTGATCGCCCGCGCCGAGGAAAACCCGGCCGGCGAACTCGTTGTGGACCTGGAGGCGCAAACGGTTGCGACTCCGGACGGCACCTTCGTGCGCAAGTTCGACATCGACCCCTTCGTGAAGTTCACGCTGGTCGAAGGGCTGGATGGCGTGGGGCTCACCATGCTGGAAGGCGAAGCGATCGACGCGTTCGAAGCAAAGCGGGAAGACATCTACCCGTCGACAATCGCGTCGTAGGCCGGGGCAATGGCTTCGACCGTTCACGCCATCTACGAAGACCGCAAGCGGATCATCTTCGAAGCACGCGGACGTTCCATCGTAAACGTCCGCACCATGATCGAGGACGGTCCCATCGGCTACACCTCCACTGAGCTGCTGCTCATCGCGCTGGGGAACTGCACACTCGGTGCATTGCTCAATAGCGATTCCTTGAAGGATGCGGACGTTTCCCATGCGGAAGCCACGCTGGAAGCGGAGATGGCGCAGTTCCCGACGCGGGTCGCTTCGATTCGCAGCGCGATACTCGTGGAAGTCGAGGACCCGGCGCTCCTGGCCCTCCAGGATGAAATCCAGGCGATTGCCTGCGACTGCCCGATTTGCAACACCATCAGCGGCACAGTCGCTATCAACGCCAGCGTGGAGCTACGACTGAAGCGTGAACCGGCCAATGTCTGACCGGGTAGAGCGACCACGCTCGTGAGCGACAAGAAGCACGACGGGACGCACGGAGAAGCGGAAACCTACCGGCGACGCCATGATGGCGGCTACTGGGGAATGGTCGGCATCGAGACATCAGTGCCTGAAGACGGGACCTCCCGCTGCCGCGTTGTCGTGCGCTACGACCACATGAACTACAACGGCGTGGTGCATGGCGGCGTCATCTCGGGGCTGATCGATTCCGCAGCCGGGGCCGCTGTTGGTTCCACGCGCAAGCCCGCAGAAGTGAAGGAACGTCCCCACGCCACGACGGACCTCCACGTGAGCTACATCAGCGGGGCACGGGGCAAGGAATTGCTCGCGGACGCAAGGGTGATCAAGAAGACCCGTAGCGCCGTCTTTGTTGACGTGACCGTGCACGACGAAAACGAACGACTCATCGCAAAGGGACTGGTGACGTTCGTGATCACCGCTGGCCGGCCGCCAGTATCCTGAACCTGTGCCGGCCAGGATTTTCATCGACACGACGACAGTCCGAAAACCCGAACCCCTGCCACGCTGCACGTGGGGCTTTCCGGACCCGGCGACGCTTTCCGGCGACCTGGCGGGCATGGGCGCCGACTTCGAACCGCAGACCATCGTTGAGGCGTGCGCAAGGGGGATATTCCCCTGGCCGCACGAAGACGAAGACCTGTTGTGGTTCTCCCCGGACCCACG